>CALAHL010000351.1 GCA_937891725.1 uncultured Rhodospirillaceae bacterium
AGCCGATCTCGCTCAGAAAGGCTTTATAGGCAGCCATATCGTCATGCTTGCCCTTGTTGGCCTTGTGCCACGCATCAAGCTTGGCCTGAATGTCGTCGCGCTTGGCAAGCAGGGCACGGCCCTTGGGGCCGAGATCGTGGATGATCGCGTCAAGCCCGGCCCAAACCGCGGCTGCATCCAGCCCGGTGCCCGGAATCGCCTCGTCATTGATGAAACTGTAGAGTTCCTCCGCGACCTTGAGATCGCCCACCTGAACCATGTTCGCCATGCGTTGTCCTCTTTCTTCCCTGCTGGGCTCGTTCTCGACCTTGAGCCTTCAAAGCCCTCGTATAAACGCAAACGACCTCATACCACCAGTGGAACCGTTTGCCGTCCCGTCACTTAGCAATTGGGTCCGCACCCCCGCTTCAACGAATTCCGAGGACGCTCCAAGATATGTGGCGCGCCCGCGATTTCACGTTCAGCGCGCTGGAAGACGATGAAATTCCGCTCAGGGCCCCCCCGCCTCCGTATGCCGCCGCTCCAGACGATGCGCACATACCGCCGCCGCTAGCGCGATGGCCGCAGAACACAACATCACCAGAAAAAGCTCCAGACGGGCGTGTCCCTGCGTCAGAACGGTGCCCGCTATCGAGGACATAGCGGCTCCGCCAGCCACCGCGATCGCGCTCGCCAGACCGGCAGCGGTCCCTGTGAGTTTCATGTGAACCGAAATCACCCCCGCGTTCGCGCTCGGCATCGTCAGACCGTTCGATAGTCCCACCAGCATGCACGGCCCGAATAGAGCGGTCACATGGTCTACGCCGACAAAGTACAGGAACAAACCGAGTAGAAGCCCGAAACAGGCAATCAATCTTGCGACGATCAAAGTATGGGTCAACTGAAAGCGGCTCGCGAAACGTGCGGAAAGAAAGCTGCCGAACATGAAGCCGCCCGTGATCGATCCCATGTAGATGCCGAGCGCCGCCGGAGACAGATCGAAATCGGAGCCGGCGGCAAATGGTGCCCCCGCCAGGAATGCATAGAAGGCACCGACCGAAAACGCCATGCACAGGGCGTAGGCCCAGAAACGGCCGGAGGAGAGGACCTCGGGGTATGCCCGGAACTGTTCGGTCATCGTTTTCGTGCGATTCCGGTTGGTCTCGCGCAGGTCCACCCAGCACAGGACGAATACGACGACACCAAAGACGACAAGGAACCAGAAACTCGCGCGCCAGCCGAACATCTCGTCGAGCAAACCGCCGAAACTGGGGCCGAGCATGGGCGCGATGGCCCAAGCCATTGTGACGTAGCCGATCCGGCTCGCCGCCTGTTCCCGGCTCGTCGTGTCGCGGATAACGGCCAGCGTGACCGCATAGGTCGGCGCGATGACAGCTTGAACCATTCTGCACGCCAGAAACGTCCAGGCGTCCGGCGCAATCGCGCATCCGATCGAGGCCGCTACGAAAATCCCCAGCCCGCAGAGGACGACGGGCCGGCGGCCAAATCGATCCGACAAGGGTCCCATCACAACCTGGAGACAGGCCGAAACGCCTGCATAAGCCGCCAGCGAGAGCCCGACCAAGCCGTATTCCACGCCGAACTCCGACGCCATGTTCGTCAAGGACGGCAAAAAGATGTTGATAGGTAAAATTCCAAGTGCCGACAGCAGAATCAGGGTCGCCAAGTGTGGTTTGTGCGGAGTTCTCGACATGGGGATTGGCCTGTCAGGCTCGAGAGACGGTCGGTGTCGGGCAAAAAATTTGCCCCGTCCGGGGCATATGTTCCGCGCATGGGTGCTTTCGCCGGGCGGCTACGCCACCCTGCCCATGCGCGTTCCTACGACACTGATCATCATTCCGACTGTCATGGGTAACACGCTAGAAGCGAACACACGGGCAGTCAACGTTCGCAAACCGGGCTTTCGTCCCTTTCGGAACCACGGTTACCGATACCCCAAGAGCTCCGCCACCTTGTCCGGCAAAGCGCCCCGGCGGCCAAGAATGTCGGTTTTCATCAGCATGGTCTGGCTGAACGAATCCCGGATCTCTCCAGTCATCGCCATCTCGAAGGCCTCGGCGAATGGCACACGGCGCAGAGCCAACTCTTCGGCCTCATCCGGTTCGGCCATACCCTCGGTCAGATCCCAGGCCAGGAATCCGACCGCCCGCTCATCGGTCACGGCGTTGGACAGATCCATTTCTACCAGCGGCAGCCATGACGCGGCGGAGTAGCCGGTTTCCTCCTTCAGTTCCCGTTCGGCTGAGCCCTGCGGATCATCAAACGCGCCGCCGCCCTCCGGCAACTCCCAGGAGTACACATCCAGCGGGAACCGGTGCTGGCCGACCAAAATAACCGAACCATCATCCAAGATCGGGACACAACCGACCGCCAGGTTTTGGAGATGAACCACACCGTAAATTCCGGCAGCACCGGTCGGATGGGTCACGTCATGCTCGGTGATGCGGATCCACGGATTTCGGTAAATCTCTCGGTCGGCGTGAACCAGCCACGGACCCCGCCGAACCGGGGACTTGATCTTCGCCCGATCGTCTCTGGTGGTGGACACCTCAGCCGTCCTTACGGATCGCTTCGAACTCCAGAATGATATCCACCTCGTCCCCCACGATGCCACCCTCGATCGCGTACATCATATCGAACTCCGAACGTTTGATCGTCGTCCGGGCAGAAAGCCCGAGCGCGTAATGCTTATCCCCCCAGGGATAGTTTCCGGCTTTGTTCAAGGTCACCTCCAGCACGACCGGGTTGGTGACGCCACGGATCGTCAGATCTCCGGTGATCCTGCCGGTGGTCTCGCCGGTCGGCTCTGCCCCGGTTCCGACAAACCGGATCACGGGATTTTCATCAGCGGCCAAAAAATCCTTTGAACGCAAATGGTTGTCTCGGGCTTCGTGGTTCGAAAACACGCTTGCCGCGTCAATCTCCACCACGATGTCCTCGACCGTACGGGCCTCGTCATCGTAGACAAACGACCCGCTGGCCTGCAGGAACTGACCCAGTGTATCGGCGTAACCGAGATGCCGAACCAGGAAGGCGACTGTGAGATGGGCTGGATCAAGCGTATAGGACGCCGGGTCGGCCTTGGCGGTCCCGGCTCCAGCCGGACTCAGAACAAGACCGGACGCAATCACGGTCGATAGGGCAAGGGTACGGATCAGCATGGCAGACCTCCGGGGCGGCTCGAAACACATCAACTCGGACAGTGAGGTAGGAACGTCAGACGTTTCCGCAACCGGTGCCCGGGCATTCTGGGTGGAACATCCCGGCCGGGGTGTGATCCGCGCCGAACCGCTGACTGCCCCAAAGACGGATCAGGTTCTCATCCAAACCCGGTTCAGCGGGATCAGCCGTGGCACCGAAACC
>CALAHL010000352.1 GCA_937891725.1 uncultured Rhodospirillaceae bacterium
ACCAGACTTTCGCAATAATCCGAGAGGAACCGGCGAAAGGGACTCTGCGGTGGGGCCGTCGTGGCGACGCCGGTGACCGGCGCCTCATCGCGGTCGTGGATCGCTGTCATGCTTTGATGTCCTGCAGGCGGACCCGCGGGTCCAGAAGCGAATAGCAGATGTCGACGATCAGATTCAGGCCCACGAAGATCAACACAACGATCATCAGATAGGCGACGATGACCGGGCGGTCGAGCAGGCCGATCGAGTCAATCAGCAGCTTGCCGATGCCGGGCCAGGCGAACACCGTCTCGGTCACGACCGAGAACGCGACCAGGCCGCCAAACTCAAGCCCAAGCACGGTCACAACCGGGATCATGATGTTCTTCAGCACATGGACGAAGATCACCCGATTGTCGCTCAGGCCCTTGGCGCGAGCGAACTTGATGTAGTCCTGATGCACAACCTCCCTGGTCCCGGCGCGGGCCAGCCTGATCACCAAAGACAGGTTGAAAAGCGCAAGATTCACCGCCGGCAAGGTGATGTGCTGCAGGCCATCCCAGGTGAAAAGTGAACTGTGCAGTCCGAGGAACATGCCAACCTCTCCCCGTCCAGTCGATGGGAGCCATTGGAGCACGACCGCGAACAGCAGCATCATCATGATACCGACCCAGAAGGTCGGTAAGCTGAACCCTAGGATCGAGCCCGTCATGATCGTGCGCGCGGCGATCGAGTCGGGGTTGAGACCAGCCCAGACTCCCAAAGGTAAGCCGAGCATCACGGAAATCAGCAGGGATGCCGTTGCCAGTTCCAAGGTCGCCGGGAGCCGATCCAGAATCAGCAGCAACGCCGGCTCATCAAAGACGAAGCTGTCGCCCAGATCGCCTTGCAACGCCTTCCCGAGGAATCGGAAGTACTGCTCGTAGAACGGCCGATCGAGCCCCATGCTCTCGATCACCCGTTGGCGCTCGGCCTGATCGGCGTCGTCCGCCACGAGAATTTCCGTCGGATCGCCGACGACGAACACACCGCCGAACACCAGAAACGACATGACGAAGACAACCAAGAGCGCCTGCATCATGCGCCTGATGATGAAGACCGTCATGTCCCCGTCTCCCTATGACCCGTCCAGTGTGTCGGGCCTAGCAGCATGTGAAATCAGAGTCGGGCCAAACCCGAGCAACGCGCGACGGACGATTCTTTCGGAATCGTCCGTCGCCGAAAATTTGCCGCGATCCGGTTACTTTACAGGCAACAGATCGTAGGCGATCGTCCGCTCGTCGGTGCGCGGATTGTAGGTCAGATCTTTCCGCGTGGCCCAGGTGTTGACCTGATAGTGCAGCGGAATGATGCCCATGTTCTCGCCGATGCCGATATCGGTCGCCTTGGCGAGCAGAGTCCCGCGCTTGGCGTCATCGACGGTTGCAAGCGCCTCAGCCAGCACCTTGTCCATCTCCGGACTGGAGTGACGGCCGCGGTTCGAGGCCCCCATGCCCTTTGACGGATCGAAGGTTGCCAGCAGCGACTTCAACGGTGACGACGCCTCGCCGGTGCCCGAGCCCCAGCCGACCAGAAGGAAGCTGAATTCGGGCGTGTTGTCCGGCCCCCCCTTCGAGGCGCGGCTAAAGAAGACATTCTTCGGCATGGTCTCGACCTTGGTCGGAATCCCGTTGGCCGTCAGGAACTGCGCCACCGCCTCGGAGATCTTGGCGTCGTTGATGTAGCGGTCGTTCGGGCCGTGGATGGTCAGACCGAAACCGTCGGCCCAGCCGGCCTCCGCCAGAAGCTTCTGGGCTGCAGCAGGATCATACGCGTCGACCGTCAGGTTCGGCGAGCGGCCGAAGAACCCATCCGGCAGCAGCTGTCCGGCCGGGATCGCAACCCCTTCCATCACCCGAGCCACGATGGCGTCCCGGTTGATCAGATGGGAGATAGCCTTGCGGACCCGCGGATCCTTCAGCGGATTCGTGTCGAGCGGGTTGCCATCCTTATCGGTCACGAACGGCGACTTGTCGCGCGCCTGGTCCAGGTGAAGATAGATCACGCGGTTCGACACGCCCTGGCTCAGATCCAGCTTCGGCTCACTTTTCAGCCGTTCGATATCGACGGTCGGAACGTTGTCGATCATATCCACATCACCGGCCAACAGAGCCGCGACGCGCGAGGGTTCTTCAGGAATAAACTTGAAGGTCACCTTGTCCCAATCCTGGGGCAGTTGACCATTATACCCATCGTTCTTCTCGAAAACGATGCTGGCGCCCTTCTTCCATTCTACGAACTTGTACGGGCCGGTTCCGATCGTAGCAGTACCGTCGTTGAAGTCCTTGGCATCGACGCCCTTGTTCTTGCCCAGCTCACCGGTGCCCTTGGCTTCCGACGACATGATCATGACGGCCGTCAGATCGTTCGGCATAAGCGGATACGGTTCCGGAGTCTCGATATGGACGGTCAGATCATCGACCTTCTTGACCGTCTTACCCTTGGTGTAGATCCGGAAGGACGAATTACCACCCTCATAGGAGTCCGCACGCTCAAAGGAGTAGATCACGTCGTCTGCGGTAAAATCCGATCCGTCAGTGAATTTGACGTTCGGGCGCAGTTTGAACTCCCACACCGTATCGGAAATCGGCTTCCAGGAGGTCGCGAGACCAGGAATAATCTGCTGATTGCTGTCAAAATCGATCAGACGCTCGAATACGTGACCGATCATCCCGTTGTTCGGGCCCAGATTGTGAAAGTACGGGTCCATTGATGACGGCTCAGATCGAATGCCGATCGTGACCTCGGCGGCCATTGCCGGCATCGCCGGACTGGCGAGGATGCCGACAGCAAGTGCCGCCCCGCCCAGCTTATGAATGAAACTCATCCCTGCCTCCATATCGTTCGATACTTGGAATTTTTTCCCCGAGTGAAACCCGGAGGGCGTGCGCCTGCTCCCAGCGGCACACGCCTTCTGTGCTATGCAGCATGGCGCAAAGCCGCCATGCATACAACTCCCACCCCCCATAAATCCGCCCGGAACTCAGCCTGTCGCGCTGGCCAAAAAACACGCGGTCAACTAGGATCGAAAGGAAATGTCGTAGCTTGAACCCGGACAAATGGCTCGCAGATGGTCACACCCGCTGCAAGGGGCCTCTCTGCCTATCCGGTAGAGTTGCCTGCACCAAATATCGAACGCTATCGAGCAGGCAATACCGGTGTGCCGTTCTTCCAGTGCTGGGATTCCGGTGTCCCCGGTCCGCATGTGATGATCACCAGCTTGGTGCATGGAAACGAATTGTGCGGTGCGGTAGCCCTCGACAGGCTGCACCAATCCGAGATCCGACCCCGACGCGGCCGTCTGACCGTAGGGTTCGCGAATGTCGCAGCCTATGGGGCATTCGATCCCAGCTATCCAACCCTGTCCCGGTTCATCGACGAAGACCTGAATCGGCTGTGGGACGTTGATACCCTGCAAAGCAGCCGGTCCAGCCTTGAGCTGGCGCGGGCGCGGGCGATCCGGCCCCTTGTCGACCAAGCCGAGTTCCTGCTGGATCTCCATTCCATGCAGAATGCCACCGAACCGCTATTATTAGCCGGGTTGGCGGAGTCCGGGGTCGCACTGGCCCGCAAAGTCGGGTTTCCCGAGACCGTCGTGAGTGACGGCGGACATTCATCAGGGGCCCGGTTGCGGGATTACGGGCGGTTTGCCGATCCAAATGGTAACTGCGCCGCCCTGCTGGTCGAATGCGGCCAGCACTGGGAAGCGCGCTCCGCGCCCGTCGCGTTCGAGACCACCCTTCGGTTTTTGGCTGCGACCGGGATTGTGGATTTCGAGGATGTGTCGGATCATCTGGAACGTTCCCCCAAGCGTCAGCGGTTCATCCGCGTGACGGAGGCAGTCACAGTGGTCACCCAAAATTTCTCGTTCAATCAGACCTTTCGAGGCATGGAAATCATTCCGAAGGCGGGCACTGTGCTCGGCCATGACGGTGATCGCGAGGTCGAAACGCCGTTCGACAATTGCGTGCTGATCATGCCGTCGAGCCGGCTTGCACCCGGCCAAACGGCCGTCCGTTTCGGTCAAATTCATTATGAGTGACCCCAAGGCCGGCCAGCCCGGCACTGAGACGCCTCTCGCTGAAAGCGACACAAACGGACAAGGCGGCGATCGCATGACCAGCGGACGAAAGTCCGGCTCCATGCTGTTGGCGCTGACGATCGGGGCGGCAGGCGGGTTCGTGTTCGCCTGGTTGAAGCTGCCGCTGCCCTGGATGATGGGCGCCATGCTGGCCACTACGATCGCCTCGGTCGCGGGCGCCGACATCCGGATCGCCCTGCGGCTGCGCATGTCGATGATCGCCATCCTGGGTGTCATGCTGGGCAGCGCCTTTCGGCCCGAGTTGATCGCGCGGATCGCTGAATGGGCGGTCTCGATCAGCGGGCTTCTGGTTTACGCGATCGTGGCCGGAGGGGCGGTAACCTATTACTTCCTCAAGGCGGCCAAATACGATGTCGTCACCTCTTACTTCGCATCGTCTCCGGGCGGTTTGAACGAAATGGTGATCGTCGGTCGTGAGATGGGCGGCGACGATCGCGTGATCGCGCTGACCCATTCGGCGCGGATCCTGCTGGTCGTGATGGTAATCCCGTTCATGTTCCAGCTGTTCGCCGATTATCACCCGCCGTCCGGGCTGCTTCCGAAGGGCCCGAATCTGACGATGCCGATCGAGGATTGGGCGCTGCTCGCTGCCTGTGCCGTCGTGGGGGCGTTCTGCGCGAAGAAGCTCAAACTTCCCGCCGCGTTCCTGGTGGGGCCGATGGCCTTGAGTGCGGCCATCCATATCGGTGGCGTGACCGAAGCCAGCCCACCCAGCCTGATTGTCGCCATCGCCCAGGTGGTGATGGGATCCGGGATCGGCTGCAGGTTCGCGGGCACCAAGTTGGCCGAGGTCGTAAGGATCGTGAAGATCTCGCTCGGCTCGACTGTCATTCTCCTCGCCGCCGCCGTCGGTTTCGGGCTCCTGTTGGAGCCGTTGACCGGAATCCCTTGGTTCGTGCTGGTTCTGGCATACGCTCCCGGCGGTCTTGCCGAGATGAGCCTGGTAGCGCTCGCACTCGACCGGGATGTGGCCTTCGTCGCAACCCACCACATCTTCCGGATCGCCATCATCGTGATGCTCGCCCCGCTGGCCTTTAAGCTGATGCGCTCACGGGGCTTCGTCTAAGCCGACGTCGCGTCGGGTGGGCACTAATCGACAATGAACAGCTTCACACCGGTTTCTGTCCGCGACCTGTGTGCGGCGTCGCCGAAGTCGGACACCTGATAGCTCATCCCAGCCTTGAGCGTGAGGAAGCGACCGTCCTGAAGTTCCGAGACCAACTCCCCCTCAATCACGTAAATCACGTGACCTCGGTCGCACCAATGATCGGCCAGATATCCGGGTGAATACTCGACCATACGAACCCGCAGGTCGCCGGTCTGAATCGTGCGCCATGTGGCGGAACCCGTCTCGCCGGGATGTTCCGTCGGCAGAACAGCGGTCCAATCGACCACGGTAAACGGCTGTTTGGGAAGTTTCATGACGAACCTGAACTGTTGAATCGGTCCCGGGAATCGAACGGATCAGAACACTGAAACATCGATCTGCCGACGATCCCCCTTGTCGACAAGACCCTTTAGCCAAGTCGGTTGGATTTCTCGACCACACGTCGGGCACGATCGACGATCGGCTTGTCGATCATCTTTCCCTGATAGGCCACCGCCCCCTCACCCTTCGCAAGCGAAGTCTCAAAGGCGGCCATAATTCCCTCCGCATGGGCGATCTCCTCCGCGCTGGGCGCGAAGGCGGCATTGAGGATCGGGACCTGGGCCGGATGAATGCAGGCGCCTCCCTCGAATCCCTCGCGACGCCCTTGCTCGGCGGCGGCGCGGAACGCGTCGAGATCGGTGAATTCGGCAATGGATCCCGGATACCCCATCGGCAGTACGCCGGCCTCGCGGGCGGCCAGCAGGATCTCGGCATTGTAAGGGGCCAAGACGATCGGGTCGGGCTCCGGCAATCCCAGGTCCGCCGCCAGATCCTCGCCTCCCACCGTAAGGCCGCAGACCCGCGGGCTGGCCTTGGCGATGGCACGTGCCTCGGAGACGCCCTTCGCGGTCTCGACCAGAACGAAATAGGTGAGCCGGCCCGGCTGCAGACCGCGTTCCTCTTCCAGTTCCCCGACCACTTCATCGATTGCGGCCAGATGATCGGCACTGTCGACCTTGGGCAAACAGAGACCGTCCACCCCGTCGATCACCGACGCTTCCAGATCCTGAATCGCCAGCCGCCACGGCCGGTTGATCCGCACCAGGATGGAGGGCTTTCCGTCTGACTGGCCGGCCCGAACCGTCGAGACCGCCCCTGCCAGGGCGGCCCGTGCATCCGCCTTGCGGGACGGCGGGATCGAGTCTTCCAGATCGATCAGAATGCCATCGGCTCCGCGTCCGGCCGCTTTGGCCAGGAATTTCTCGGCAGTGGCAGGCACATAGAGCATCGAGCGCCAGAGCGGCATCTGCTTCGGGCTCATCGGACAATTCCCTTCGCGGTCAGTTCGGAGAGATCTAGGCCCAACCCTTCCCAGATCTCGGCATTGTGCTGCCCGAGGTCGGGTGCGGGGTTGCGGAGATTCCCAGGGGTCTCGGACAAACGTGGGATCACGTTGTGCATGGCGACCCGCCCGACATCCTCGTCGGGAAGTGAGACCACGACCTTTCGGTCGAGCGGATAGGGGTGCTCAGCGATCTGCGCCACATCGGCCACGGCGCCAACGGTAACCCCTGCATCCTCAAAGATCCTCAGACAGTCCTCCTGGGTGCGCTCCGCCATATAGGCCCCGACGATGGAGTCAAGGATATGATTGTTCGTCACCCGGTCGGTATTGGTGCGGAAGCGCGGATCGGTGATCAGGTCGTCCCGTCCCATAGTCCGAAACAGCCTCTCCGCCATCGCCTGCATCGATCCGGACAACGCCACGTATTTGCCGTCCTTGCAGCGGTACACATTGCGCGGTGAGGTCTGATTGGACAGTGAGCCGGTACGCTCCGGCACCCTCCCGCTGAGATCGTAGTTCGCCACGATTGGTCCTAGGACCGAATGGATCGGGTCATACAGCGGAAGGTCAATGATCTGGCCCTTACCGCCCTTCACCTCGATCTCGCGCAAAGCCACCATAACCGAAAAGGCACCGTAGAGCCCCGCGATCATGTCTGCCAAGGCGAGCGGAGGCAGCACCGGCGCCCGATCGCCGAACCCATTCATGGCGGCAAACCCGCTCATGGCTTCGACCAGACTGCCGAAACCGGGCTTGTGTGCCCACATTCCGTCCTGGCCCCAACCCGAAATCCGCACCACAACAAGATCCGGATTGCGGGCGTGCAACACCTCCGGCCCGATGCCCATTTTCTCAAGCGTTCCCGGCTTGAAATTCTCGACCAGGACACGCGAGGTGTCCGCCAATTTC
>CALAHL010000353.1 GCA_937891725.1 uncultured Rhodospirillaceae bacterium
GATCCCGTTCAACATCGCCATGTCGAACCCGAAGGGCCGCGAAACGTAAATCAGCCGGTAAACACTCACCTGAAGCGCCCCTTTCAAAATGAAACTTCAGCTTTGGCCGCCAAATGACGACCAGCAATCCAACGTCACGCTACACGCGATCCGCTCGGCTCGGAACAGGTCTCCGGGCTCGGGCAGCCGCCCGCTCAGCAGATTGTGAGCGTAACGGAGCTTTCCACCCCATATAGCCGGAGTATGGTCGCGCACACGTCTTCAAGAACCGCGCTACAACCCGGAGAAACTTGATGTTGAAATTCTTCTACAGCACCGCCCCGAACCCAATGAAGGTCGCCCTTTTCCTTGAAGAATCGGGCCTTGAGTACGAGGCTGTTCCGGTCGACACCCGCAAGGGCGAGCAGCACGACCCGAAATACCGGAGCGTCAATCCGAACGGCAAGGTCCCGGCCATCGTCGACGGCGACGCCACCGTGTTCGACAGCAACGCCATCCTGCTCTATCTCGGCGAGAAGACCGGCAAGTTCATGCCGGAGAACACCCCGAAAGCCCGGGGCGAGATGCTGTCCTGGCTGATGTTCGTCGCCTCGGGCATCGGCCCCTATTCCGGCCAGAACGTCCATTTCAAGATGCACGCGCCCGAGAAGATCGAGTACGCGATGAAGCGGTACGAGTTCGAGGCCAACCGCCATTTCGGACTGCTCGACGCCCAGCTCGAGGGCAAGAAATGGATCCTCGGCGACACCTACACGATCGTTGACATGGCCGCTTGGGGC
The DNA here is from genome assembly GCA_937891725.1 of uncultured Rhodospirillaceae bacterium. Taxonomy (GTDB): domain Bacteria; phylum Pseudomonadota; class Alphaproteobacteria; order Thalassobaculales; family Thalassobaculaceae; genus JANSYC01. The sequence goes on from CALAHL010000353.1 coordinate 780, forward strand.
TGGGCCCGGATGGCGCCATTCGTCCTCGGCGAGGAGGCCGCCGCCAAGTACAAGAACGTCGCCCGTCTGGTCGAGACCATCAACGCCCGCCCGGCCGCCCAGCGCGCGATCGCGATCAAGGATCGGCACGCGTTCAAGGCCGAGATGGATGCCGAGTCCTTCAAGTCGATGTTCCCCGGCACCCACGGCGCGTGACAACGCGTTCCGATGCCGCACCTCTGTGAGGTGAAATAAGACGGTTCCAACTCTCGGCCTGTGACTTCATCATGGGTCGAGAGCTTGCCTTTATGACCTCAGGAGTGCCCGACCATGCGGATATCCGTTCTCGACCAGTCAATCGCCACGGCCGGACAGCCGCAGGGAGCGGCGATCCGCAACACGCTGGAATTGGCAAAGCATTGCGACACGCTCGGCTATCACCGGTTCTGGGTGTCGGAGCATCACAATCATCCGACGATCGTCGGCACCGCCCCGGAAATTCTGATGGCGGCGATCGCGTCCAACACCCCGCGAATCCGGGTCGGCAGTGCGGGCGTGATGTTGCCGCACTATGCCCCTCTGAAGGTGGCGGAGCAGTTCCGGGTTCTGGATGCGCTCGCCCCCGGCCGGATCGATCTGGGTCTGGGCCGCGCGCCCGGATCCGACGGTCGTACCGCTTTCGCACTGAACCCGATGGCGAACGAACGCCCGGCGCGGTTTCCCAACGACGTTCAGGACCTTATGGCCTGGGTGCACGGCGAGCCGCTGGCGGAGGGGCATCCCTTCGGCACGATCGAAGCGATGCCGAAGGGTGAGACCGCACCGGAAATGTGGATCCTCGGCAGTTCCTTCTACGGCGCGCAGGTCGCCGCCCTGTTCGGCCTACCGTACAGCTTCGCGTGGTTCTTCACCAACGGCCAGGGCGGCAAGCAGGCGATCCAAATCTATCGCGACCAATACAAGCCGAGCTTGCGACACCCCAAACCGAATGCCGGGATCTGCGTCTGGGCGCTGGCCGCCGATACCGAGGAGGAGGCCAAATTCCATTACGCTTCCCGCGCCCGCTGGCAGCTGTTCCGAGACCGCGGCGTCTACCTGCCGCTGGAAAGTCCTGAGGATGCGCTGGCCCACGACTACTCCGCCGCCGATCAGGCCCGGCTCGACGAATTGCAGCGAGCCGCCATGATCGGCACCGGACCGCAGGTGGCCGACCAGATCCGGGAGTTGGCCGATGATCTCGGGATCGACGAGCTGGCGATCGTGACCTGGACCCAGGACGAAGGCGCACGCCGCAAAAGCTATGAGCTGCTGGCGAAGGAATTCGGCCTGTCCAGCGACGCGGTCGAACGCGGCAAGCCGGTGGGGGTCGCGGCTGAGTGAATTTCTTTTCGCGATGTCGTTCGCTGAAAAGGAAGTGGAGAATTTCGGCCATTGGGCCGCCGGTTGACCGGATAATTTGTGCATCGCACAGTGATTCCTTTCAAGGACCGCGAAATGCTCCGAGACGCAGACATGCTGGCGCTGTTGATGGCGCGTAAGCCCAAGCATTCTTTGCCACAGCCGTTCTACACCGATCCCGATCTGTACCAGATCGACCTGCAGCGGCTGTTCTATGTCGACTGGCTGTTCGCGATCCCGGCCTGCGAAATCCCCAAGACCGGGAATTTCGTGACAATGGCTGTCGGAGCCTACTCGATCATCGTCGTACGCGGAGCCGATGGTGAGATCCGGGCCTTTCACAACACCTGCCGGCATCGTGGGTCCCGAATCTGCCAGACCGCCAAGGGCTCCAGTCCGAAACTGGTCTGCCCCTATCATCAGTGGACCTATGAGCTCGACGGGAAACTCCTGTTCGCGCGCGACATGGACCCTGGGTTCGATGCCTCGCAACATGGCCTGATTCCGGTGCATTGCCGCAGCGCCGGCGGCATGGTCTTCGTCTGCCTGGCCGAGACGGCACCGCCGTTCGACAAGATGGCAGCCCAAGCGGAAGCCTATTTCGGACCGCACCGTCTGGACCAGACCAAGGTCGCCTACGAGAGCACGATCGTCGAGAACGGCAACTGGAAGCTGGTGCTCGAAAACAACCGCGAGTGCTACCACTGCAGCGGGATGCACCCGGCCCTGTGCCGGACCTTCGACGACAACCCCGCCATCGCCGGAAACGGCGACGGCATCGCCGACCCGGCCATCCAGGCCCACCTGGACCGGTGCGAAAAGGTCGGCCTGCCGTCCCAGTTTCACATCGACCCCCGGAACCAATGGCGGATGGTCCGGGTGCCGCTTCTGGGCACGGCCGAAAGCTACACCATGGACGGCAAGGCGGCGGTCAGCCGGCGGTTGGGTCAGATCCCGATCAACAACGCGGGTTCTCTGCTGTTCTTCCATTATCCCAATACCTGGAACCATTTCCTTGCGGATACGGTCCTGCTGTTCCGCGTGCTGCCGATCGGCCCGTGCGAGACGCAGGTCACCACCAAATGGCTTGTCCACAAAGACGCGGTGGAGGGCGAGGATTACGATCTCAAGCGCCTGACCGAAGTCTGGATCGCCACCAATGACGAGGACCGTCAGGTCGTCGAACAGAACCAGCTCGGCATCAACTCTCCCGCCTACCGGCCGGGCCCGTATTCCGGCCTGCAGGAAAGCGGGGTGATCCAATTCGTCGACTGGTATTGCGACACCCTGCAATCCCGTCTGACCGGGCGTGGCTTGATGGCGGCAGTGTAAGCCATGCTGCCGATGCCGACCGACAGCACGCCCCATTGGAGGGATGACGAACCGCTGGAATGCGTGATGGTGATCCCGGAGGCGCCGAATGTGCGCACACTGGCCTTCCGCGCGCCCTCCGGGGCCTGGTTCAAATATCAGCCGGGCCAGTTCCTGACCCTGGAGTTGCCGACCTCGGGAGGGCCGACCTACCGGACCTACACGATCTCCTCCAGCCCGTCTCAGTCGCTGTCGATCTCGGTGACCGTGAAGGCGCAGCCGGACAGCCTGGGGTCCCGCTGGCTGATCGACAACCTGAAACCCGGCATGCGGCTCAAGGCTATGGGACCAGCGGGGGTCTTCACCCTACCCAGGCAACCGGACGGGAAATACCTGTTCATCTCCGCCGGCTCCGGCATCACCCCGGTGATGTCGATGCTCGCCTTTCTTTACGATCGGGGCGAGCAGCCGGACGTCACCTTCATCTACTGCGCCCAACGGCCGAGCGATCTGATCTTCCGCCGCCGGCTGGAGCAGATGGCCAGCCGGGTTCCCGGCATCCGCCTGCATTTCGTGGTGACGGAGGAAGAGCCCTTCGAGATCTGGACCGGCTATCGCGGCCATTTCAACCAGTTGATGCTCGGTCTGATGGCGCCGGACTATCTGGAGCGGGAAACCTATTGCTGCGGGCCGGAAGGCTTCATGTCGGCGGTCCGCGACATGCTGAACGGTCTCGGCTACGACATGGAGAACTACAACCAGGAAAGTTTCCAGGCTCCGGTCGAGGACGCGGCCGACCTGCCGGAACACGACGACGTCGTGCCCGATGAAGCCGAGCCGGCCGAGCTGGTCTTCGCAACCTCCGGCGTGACCGCCGACTGCAACCAGACCGATACGGTGCTGGCGATCGCGAAATCCTCGGGCCTCAACATCCCCTCCGGCTGCACCTTCGGGGTCTGCGGCACCTGCAAGATCCGGAAACTCTCCGGTGAGGTCCACATGGTCCACAACGGCGGCATCGCAGACGAGGATATCGAGGCGGGCTACATCCTTGCCTGCTGTTCAAAGCCGATCGGCCGGGTCGAGGTCGCGGTTTAGGGACCCGCCCGCACCAACCCGCACGATGATCTTTGCGTCTTCCCCTAGATCAGACACCTCGCCCTCGTGTTAAGCTGGTGGACACGAAACCCATCTGGGGACGCGAGAGCATGAAGGACGTGAAGATCCCGATCGCCGAGATCTATGTGCCGACCAAATTGCGGAACATGTTCAACGAGGAAACGGTCCAGGAACTGGCGGATTCCATCCTTGAAGAGGGACAGAAGACGCCAATATTGGCGAGACGGGACGGCGATCGTTTCGTCCTGATCGAAGGTCTCCACCGCATGGGGGCGTGCCGCGCCCTCGGCGAGGCGGAGATCCTCGCCAATATCGTTCAGGCCCGCAAACATTAGCAGGGCTCCGTCTTTCCTTTCCGTAGTCCGGAGGACAGTCCATGTCCGAGGCCGCATCCGACGCCGCACTCTTCGCCTTCTCGAACAGCTATGCCCGCATGCCGGAGCGGTTTTTCGCCATGCTGCCGCCGACCCCGGTGGCGGAGCCGCGCCTCGTGGTGGTGAACGATGCCTTGGCATACGACTTGGGCCTCGACCCGGACCTGCTCCGCTCGCCGGAGGGAATCGCCAGTCTCGCAGGCAATCATATCCCCGACGGTGCGCAACCGCTGGCCATGGCCTATGCCGGCCATCAGTTCGGCGGCTGGTCCGC
>CALAHL010000354.1 GCA_937891725.1 uncultured Rhodospirillaceae bacterium
CGTGATGATGCCGGCGCCGATGCCGGAGAACGGCCGCTTCGGCGTGGGCGGCGATGATCGATATCTCTCCGGCCTATTCGGCGGCGATGGATGAGGACTCGGGATCGTCGGCGTGTTCGGCGGCGCGTCGGGCCTTCTCACGCAACGCGCGGACGGTGACGAGCTCAGCCTGAAAGTCGACGTAGTGCGGCAGCTTGAGGTGCTGGACGAATCCGGACGCCTCGACACTGTCGGAATGGCTCAGGACAAATTCATGATCCTGGGCTGGGGCGTCGATGGTCTCGCCGAGTTCCGTGGCCCTAAGGGCCCGGTCGACCAGCGCCATCGACATCGCCTTACGCTCGCAATGTCCGAAGGTGAGGCCGTAGCCGCGGGTGAACTGCGGCGGTTTGGTGGTGGACCCCTTGAACTGGTTGACCATCTGACATTCGGTCACTTCGATCTCGCCGATCTCGATCGGAAAGCCGAGTTCCTCCGGCGTGAATTCGACCGAGACCGTGCCGTGGCGGATCTCACCGACGAACGGGTGATTGTTTCCGTAGCCCCGCTGGGTCGAATAGCCGAGGGCGAGAAGATAGCCCTCATCGCCGCGTGTCAAAGCCTGCAGCCGGGCGGCGCGGTCGGCCGGGTAGCGTGGGGATTCGCGGGTGATATCCGACACCGGGGCGTCTTCCGCATCCGGCGCCTCTCCCTCGATCAGACCTTCGTGATCCAGAATTTCGGCGACCCTCGGCATCCGCGCGTCGACCTCATGCTCCGCCAGCTCCGCGACCGGCCGTTCGTCCCCGGCGGCAAGTGCGAAATCGAGCAGCCGGTGGGTGTAGTCGAAGCTGGCGCCCAGGACCTGGCCGCCCGGAAGGTCTTTATAGGTGGCAGAGATCCGGCGATGGATGTGCATGCGATCGGTATTCAGCGGCTCGGAGGAGCCAAACCGGGGCAGGGTGGTGCGGTAGGCCCGGAGAAGAAACACCGCCTCATGCATATCGCCGGCCGCTTGCTTGATGGCGAGTGCCGCCAGATCCCGGTCATGCAGCGAGCCTTCGGTCATCACTCGGTCAACCGCCAGCGGCATCTGCTCCCGGATCTGCGCAATCGTGAGTTCGGGCACCGACCGGTCGCCGCGCCTGCGATCGGCCAGCAGGGTCTGAGAGTTCTCGATGGCCTGCTCGCCACCCTTTACTGCGACATACATGTCCGGTCCCTCTAGGCTGTCTGTGTGATCACGACGGTGCGCGGCAGCCCGACGACCTTGTCGCCGGCCGTCAAAACGAGATCGACCCCGCACGGAAACAGCGCACAATTATCCCGCCATTCCTCAGTGAACGTCCGGAGACCTGAGACCGAAAAGACGTGCTCGGCCTCGATCCCCGGACCGGTCAGCGTCAGGATCTGCTCCGACGCATCCGTGGGCTTCTCGTCAAGGCGCGCGACCTGCACGATCACCGTGGTCGAGGTCTCCGGGTAGGCAGGGTCGCCCTGATTGAAGGTGCCCGGCTCCGGCAGCCGGTCGCCAGGAACGATCGCGAACTGCGCGTCGGCGGGGTTCTGGGTGATCGGGCAGCCGCAGTGGAATTTCAGGAAGGCTTCGGCTCCCGGAGAGCGAAGCTCCGGGGCGATCCAAAGTGGGGTATCCACATCGACCAACGCCAGACAGATCGATGCCGTCGCGGGATCGAGAGGATGGGGGGCATCAAGGTCAGAGGACAGGCGTCCAATCCGGCCGGGGCGCGAAAGGGCCTCCAAAATCTGCCGGAAAACTTCCTGTGCCGAGGTGACCGGATCGGCGAAACCGGGCTTGAGGTCGACCGTTTCCGACATGATCAATCCCCCCGAACCATTGTGAAGAAGTCGACTTTTGTCGCCGCCACCTTGCGGGCGATTTTCTGATGCTGCTGGGCCTGCCGCATGGCGAGCGGGGCAATCAGGGCGCTTTCAAGAGCCTCGCGCCGGGACGGGATCTGCATCATCGCGTCGACAACCGCCACCAACTCCGCATGGCGGCGGTTGCGGCCCATGACATAGCCATGGCCGGTCGCGCCGTAATCAAGCCGTACGGCGCACCGTGTGACGGTCACTTCGCCCAGATTGAACCGCTGACCGGTCCCGCCGGCCCTGCCTCGGGCCATGATCATGCCGACCTCCGGCGCCCGGATGACGGTCCAGTCCGGCTTGCTCGGGAGGTTGTTGTAAAGCGATTCCAGATCCGTGATGTCCGCTTTGGCCAGAATGGAGAGCCAGCGCTGACGCGAGCGTTTCTCTGCGGTCTGTTCAGGTGACGTGTATCCTAT
>CALAHL010000355.1 GCA_937891725.1 uncultured Rhodospirillaceae bacterium
TCCAAAGCGTCGAAACCCTCAGCCAGGTGCTTGGCGTCTCCCATGTTCTGGGCGGGGTCGCGAACATCTCCGCGATCATTGAGGAACCGGGTGTAATCAGGCACTACAACCAGCTCCAGATCCTGCGGTTCGGTGAACTGGACGACCGGTCGAGCGCGCGCTCGACGGCATTCCTGGAAGCATGCCAGGGCTCGGGGATCGAGGCGGTTATCCTCCAGAATACGCTGGCCGGACTTTGGACCAAGTTCATTTTCCTGGCCTCGACCTCGGCCGCGAACTGTCTGGCCCGGGGCGATATGGGGCTGATCCGGACCGAGGGTCCGCTGCGGCGACTCACGACCGACCTGGTGACCGAGGCGACCGCGGTCGCAATTGCGCGCGGGATCAAACTGCCCTCCGATCAGGTGGAGCAGACCATGACCCTGATCGACGGCCTGCCAGCCACTATGAAGACCTCCATGTTGGCAGCCCTCGAGCGCGGCGAACGGCTGGAAGCGGATTGGCTGTCCGGCCACGTCGCCCGCATGGGAGACGAGCTCGGCGTCCCGACCCCGACCCACCGCGCCGCCTATGCGGCCTTATTTCCGTGGCGTAATCTGGGCTGAGTTCCGGAATGATATTTCGACGAGAGGACCCCTGACATGAGCCTTAAGCTGAAGCCCGGTTTGGTTTGGGGTGACACCTATCGAGACCTGCTCGCCACCTGCAAGTCCGGTGGCTATGCGCTGCCGGCAGTCAACGTGGTCGGCACCAATTCCCTGAACGCGGTGTTGGAAGCGGCAGCCGCCAACAGGTCGGACGTGATCGTGCAACTGTCGAACGGCGGCGCCAAATTCTTCGGCGGCCCCGGCCTCTCCGACGGCCACACGGCCATGGTTCTGGGGGCCGTCTCGGCCGCACGCCATGCCGCTCTGATGGCGGAACATTACGGGATCTGTGTGATCCTTCACACCGACCACGCCAACCGCAAGCTGATCCCCTGGGTCAGCGATATGGTGACGATGAGCGAGCAGGCGGTGAAGCAGACCGGTGCGCCACTGTTCTCCTCCCACATGCTGGATCTCTCGGAGGAGCCGATCGAGGACAATCTGGCGGAATGCGAGGCGATGCTGAAGCGGCTCGCGCCGCTCGGGATGGCACTTGAGATTGAGCTCGGTGTGACCGGCGGAGAGGAAGACGGGGTCGGCTCGGATATCGACGAGGTCGACAACGCCAAACTCTACACCCAGGCCGAGGACGTGCTGCTCGCCTATGACCGCCTGCAGGAGATCGGCCCGTTCTCCGTGGCGGCAGCCTTTGGCAACGTCCATGGGGTCTACAAGCCGGGCAACGTCAAGCTCCGGCCCGAGATCCTGAAGGCCAGCCAGGACCTGGTCGCCACGACCCATAACCTGTCGAAAAACCCGTTGGATCTGGTGTTTCACGGCGGATCGGGCTCGGACCAAGCCGACATCACGGCGGCGATCGGCTACGGCGTGTTCAAGATGAACATCGACACCGACACCCAGTTCGCCTTCGCGGAATCGATCGGCAGCTATGTCGAAGCCAACGCGAACGCCTTCCGCTATCAGATTGATCCGGACAGCGGTAAACCGCTTAAAAACGCCTATGATCCCCGCAAATGGCTGCGCGAGGGCGAAAAGGGAGTGGCGAAACGCCTCGCCCTTGCCTTTGAGCAGCTGGGATCGGCGGGTAAGTCTGTCGCTGCGGGTTAGCCGGATTTCCGTGCCGAGAGTGAAAGCGAGAGCGGAACGCGGACCGGGAAATCATCCGGCAGTCGGAACATCCGGTGCCCGCCCTTCTCCATGATCGGAAGCAGTTTCCAGGCAATCCGGTCGTGCTCGTGCACCCACTCCAGGGCCAGACCCGCCCCGATCACCGCGTTCAGGATATCGGATATCGGGTGGGACCATTCGAACGTCTTGGTGTTCTGAACCACAGCGTCGGGATTGGCATAATCCTCCGGCCAGTCCAGTTCGAGCGGCGCCGTCTCATGGAAATAGGGATACCGCAGCGTCACCCGTCCCCGCCGCATTTCGTCCTGGTCGCCCCGGTCATCGATCATCAGGCCCGCCGGATGGGCATCGCAGAAATAGAGCCGCCCGCCCGGCTTCAGAAAATGCGCTGCGATCCTGGCCCATCCCGCCACGTCCGGCAGCCAGCAGATCGTCCCCCAGCTCACGAAGACCAGATCGAACGCGCCCCTACCGTCGATCAGCCTGGGCGCGTCGTAGAGGTCTCCCTCGACAAAGGTGCCCGGTTCTCCAGCCTCGGCGAACAGGGATCTGGCGGCGGCGATTGCCTTAGGCGAGAAATCGAGCCCAGTGACGCGCCCGCCCATGCGCCGCAAGCGCAAGGTATCCAGGCCGAAATGGCATTGCAGGTGCAGCACGTCCAGACCGTCGACTGAGCCGAGTTCGGTCTCCTCGATCACGGTCAGCCGGTTCGAACCCGCCTTGGCGCCTGTGATGTCATAGCCGTCTTCAAGCCCGTCGGAGCCGAGGTGAATATCCACCACCTCATCCCACCGGGCTTTATTGGCCGAAATCGCGTCGGAATGATCGGTCATCTCTGCCGCCGGTCTCTCAACCAAAGTGCCGCTAGAACGGAATCTCGTCATCCAGATCGCTCGGCCCACCCATCGGAGGTTGGCCACCGCCGCCGCCGGATCGGCCACTGCCACCCGAATAGCTGCCGCCCCCGCCGCCGGAACCGCCGCTGCCGTAGCCGTCATCACCGCCGCGGCTGTAGTCGGAGCCACCGCCCCCACCGCCGCTGTCGCGGCCGCCGAGCAAGGTCAACTCACCACGATAGCGCTGCAGCACCACCTCGGTCGTGTACTTCTCGGCACCGGACTGGTCCTGCCATTTCCGGGTCTGCAACTGGCCCTCGACATAGACGCTGGACCCCTTGCGGAGATACTGCTCAGCGATCCGGGCCAAATTCTCGTTGAAGATGACGATCCGGTGCCATTCGGTCTTCTCGCGCTGCTCGCCCGTGGACTTGTCCTTCCAGCGCTCGGAAGTTGCGATCGAAAAGTTGACGATCTTGTCGCCGTTCTGCGTCGACCGAACCTCCGGGTCGCGCCCGAGATTTCCAACCAGAATGACCTTGTTGACGCTGCCCGCCATGATACTCTCATTTCGTTCGATGAACCCGATTGCAAGCGCGCACCATCCCACAGGGTCGCGGAAAATTCCAAGACCGAATTCACGAAACCACGCATTGAGTTACGCCGTATGACTTCCGCTGCCGGAACGATCCGGTTTAGCAACAAAGAGACGACTCGGTACTACGTATGGACTTGGCTCCGTACGCAGGCGGGTTTTCCACAGGTCTTCCCCAGACCCGTCCACAGGCCGTAAAATGAGTCCATCCCCCTCTCGCTGAAATTCCGTCATCGGAAGGTGGTCAGGTGGGGGGAAGCCACCCTATATTGCTGCTTTGTTCCTCCCGTCCCGGCCGCGCGGATTCCGCTCGCGTGAGTCCAGCGTGGGCACCCGTCAGAGGTTTCGCATGTCCAAATCGGCCGAGCCGACCGTCCGTTATCACGACAC
>CALAHL010000356.1 GCA_937891725.1 uncultured Rhodospirillaceae bacterium
GGTGCCGGCAATCCGCAGCGGCAGAGCGACATTGTCCAGGGCCGAGAGATGCGGGATCAGCCGGAAATCCTGGAACACCACACCGATCTTCCGGCGAAGTTCCGGACGTTCGCGCCGCGCCAACCGGGTCACATCTTGGCCAAACACTGACACCCGCCCTGAAACCGGCTGCGCCCCGAGATACATCAATCGCAATAGAGTCGACTTTCCCGCGCCACTGGGCCCGGTCAGGAAGTGGAAACTGCCCTCCTCAAGGCCGAACGAAACGTCGCGCAGAACCACCGGTCCGGCATCGTACCGCATATAGACGTTCTCGAAACGAACCACGTGGTCGGCTCCATGCTCGGCGCGGTTGGGCAGGCCCGTTGCTGTCAGGGCCGAATCAAACCGAATGGTGGACGATGCGCGGGGCGAAAGAAAGGCACAGGCGACGAAGTTCCCACCATCGACGCTGGTCAGATAGGCACGCACCGTTGTACTTTCGCCCGATATCGCCCTGCGGCCTTTCTAGGAGAACTTTTGATGCGGGTCACGTGCCCGAATTGCGGCTCTAAGTTCAAGGTTCCCGACAAAGCGCTCGGGACCACCGGGCGGAAGCTGAAATGCGGGAAGTGCGAGCATAAATGGTTCCAGAAACCGGAGGCCGACGCCCCCGCCGCCGCCGCCGAGGTCGGAAAATCCAAGTCAAAACCGAAGACCAAACCGAAAGCCAAACCGAAGCCGCCGCCCGAGCCTGAAGCTGTGGAACCGGAGGAGATCGAACCCGAGGCCCCCGACGGTTCACCGGACTCCTCGGAGGAGTCGGATCCGGCCTTTGACGAAGAGGTCTTCTCCCCACCCCCGCTGGGAGATGTCAGCCGGTTTCGCACGCGCGGCAAGGTCGATGGAAAGCCGAAGCCGATAGCACTCTATCTGCTGCTGGCGATCATTGTGCTGATTCCGGCGGTCCTGCTGTTGGGCCGCTCGACGCTGGTCGAAACCTGGCCGCCGATTGCCCTGCTCTATGACAAGGTCGGCCTGCACGTCGCGGTCGACGGGGAGGGATTGGAGCTTCGGAATGTCTTCGCTCAAAGGCGTCAAGAGGGGACGATCACGGTTCTGGTGGTCGCAGGAGAAATTCGCAATCCGTCCGATCAACTGATGAATTTGCCGTCTCTGCGGGGCTCGATCCTCGACACACATGGCGACGAGTTGCAGACGTGGCTGTTCACGCCGGACAGCCAGATCCTGCCGCCGGGAGAGGCGATCACCTTCACCTCCGAGTTCCCGGCCCCGTCCGAGGGTGCCAATCAGGTTCATGTCGCCTTCACCCATGAACGTCCGTCGACGGGTCTCGGCTACTGATGCACGCTCAGTAAGCGCATCACCGCGACTTTAGCGCCGCCAGTCCCATCTCAACCAGATGATCGCAGATACCTATGAACTTCCCTGATTTCATCGCGTCCGTCGGGCGCTTTCTGCATGGGATTCCGTCCGGACAACCGCATAACGATGCCGTCCTGATTCTGATGTTTTTCATGGGGGCCCTCGCGCTCGCTCATATCGCATTCTGGCGGCTCATGAAGGGGCACCGCTGGTTCTGGCAATCGATAGATTACGTCTGGTACGCGGGAACCTTCCTGTCCCTCCTGCTCGGCGCGTATCAATTCGAGCGGGACGCGGAAGCGGCGCGCATAAGCACCTTGACCCAGGTGTCCGAGGTAGAGCTTCAGCGCCAGAACCTGATCACAATGAGTTTGGTGAGCGAATGTGGGCGCATGCTGGCCCTGGATGAGAACGGCGAGCCTCAAGGATTCCAACCGTTCGACCTCCAACAATGCAAAGCCGCAAAACCGATCTTGGACGAAGCGCGGCTCTATGTGTTCGAGCATCTGAGCGGCGTGGACCCCCTGTTCAGCCTCCAATCAAAACTGGCCCGCATGTCGACGATCTGCGCACAGCTGGACGTGCTGATCGAAGAGCATCTATCGACGCACGAGGCCGATGCCCCGAATCCGGCGCGAGAAATCTATTTCACGTTGTATTGTGATGATGCGAAGCGGATGCAGACGCAGCTGAACGATCGGCTGGCCGCAGCCCAAAGCGGTGGCGGCTCACTTGTCGTCGCCTTCAATGATATCGCGCACCTCTGGCCACTTCTGCTGGCACTGCTGGTGGCGATACGGCTCACCAAGGTGACGGCCGAATTGCTCCAATCGCGCGGCAGATCCTAAGCTCGGAGCGTTAAACCTAGACCAACGGGTCCTTCCAGAACTGCTGGTTCATGGTGAGCGATGGATGCTCACATCCGGCATCGCCCACCACCACGGCCGGGACACCGGCCACGGTCTTGCAGGGCGGAACATCCTTCAGGACCACCGATCCTGCACCGACACGGCTGTCCGCGCCGATCTCGATGTTGCCAAGAATGATCGCGCCGGCGCCGATCAGCGCCCCGCGCCGAACCTTCGGATGACGGTCGCCACCTTGCTTGCCGGTTCCGCCGAGTGTGACAGACTGCATGATCGAGACTTCGTCCTCGATCACTGCGGTCTCACCGACCACGATCCCGGTTGCATGATCCATCAGAATGCCGCGGCCGATCTGCGCCGCCGGGTGGATGTCGACGGAAAACACATCGCTGGTGCGCGACTGCACGAACAGCGCAAGCGCCCGGCGATCCTGCTGCCAAAGCCAGTGCGCGATCCGATAGGCCTGTAGAGCTGCGAAGCCTTTGAAATACAGAAAAGGCTCGAGATAACTGGTGCAAGCCGGGTCTCGGTCGAGGATCGCTGACAGATCCGCCCGGACCGCCGCCGCGATCTCCGGCTCAGAGACCAAAGCCCGGTCGACCGTTTCGCGCAGGGACAAACCGGTGATCAAATCGGGGGCAAGCTTCTGTCCCAACTTGAACGACAACGCCGCCTCAAGCGTGTCATGGGACAGGACCGCCGCGTGCAGGAAACTCGCCAGCGCCGGTTCAGCGGCAGCCGCCGCTTCGGCGTCGACCTTGAGCGACGACCAAATCGGGTCGATATCCCGGCGAACCCTAGGTTCCACATCAAACATCGTTGAGCCCTATCCCGTTGTCGTCCCGTCCCGTCGCTGGGCCGATTCCGCGTGACTGGGATGACCCTCCCGAGGCGCAGTTCAGCCTTCATAGCTATGGTAGATGATACCTTATTCAACAGCGAACTGGGAGTGACCAACTGGAACGACACAAGCGCGTAACCAGAAATGGGATTGAGGTCTCTACACACGCGTTCTCTTGGCAACCGTTGTCATGGCAACTATAACCATGGCTATGGAACGGTCCGACCTTCACCGCAATGTTGGCTTTGTCGTGCATGACGTGGCGCGGCTGATGCGCGTGGCGTTTGATCGGCGGGGCAAGGAGCTGGGATTGACCCGCTCCCAGTGGTGGGTTCTGACCGCACTTTACGCCAAGGAAGGCATCACCCAATCCGAGTTGGCCGACTTCATGGATCTGGAGAAAGCGACCTTGGGCCGTTTGCTGGACCGTCTCGAGGAGAAGGCCTGGGTGGAGCGCCGGGCCGACCCGATCGACCGGCGGATCAAGCGGGTCTTCCTCACGGAGACCGTTCAAGGACTGATGCGCCAGCTCCGAGAAATCGCCGCCGACATCCGGCGCGACGCGGTGGAAGGCCTGACGCCGGATGAGCAGGACACGCTGTTCGATCTGCTGCAGCGCGTGAAGGGCAATCTGCAGACCATCGATCCAGTCAAAGGCCCCAGCATGGCTCAGCAAGCGATGGCTGCCGATGACTGACGCACAAGAAAACTCGCGATCGGGCCCACCGGCCGAGACCGACGCCGCAAAATCCGAGGGCACAGCCCTGACTGCGGCAACTCGACCCGGAACAGATGTCGGCACCGCAGCAGTCGCCTCGCGTCGGCGCTTTCGGCGCCTGAAGCGCCTGGTGCTTTTGATCGTGATTCCGATCCTGATGCTGGTGGGCGCGTCCTGGTGGTACAGCTCGACCGGGCGCTATATCTCGACCGAAAACGCGTATGTAAAAGCCCATGTGATCGCGATCTCGACGGATTTGGACGGCCGCGTTGTCGATGTGAAGATCCGTAACAATCAGCGGGTCCAGAAAGGCGATCTCCTCTTCCGGCTCGACCCAGACCCGCATTGGCTGGAACTGCAGTTGTCGCAAGCCCGGGTCGAGACCGTGCGCAATGAGATCAAGGCCAAGCACGCGGAATTCCATCAGGCGCAATCGGAAATCGACGAGGCGCAGGAGCGGGTGGACTATCTTAAACGGGAGGCGGCGCGACAGCGGGATCTGGCGGGGCGCGGGATCGCGACCCGGAGCCAACTGGACGAGACGGAGTTCGAACTCGCCTCCGCCGGCCAGAGGGTCAACGGGATGCGCCAGAAGCTGGCGCGGGTCCTCGCGGAACTGGGCGGCGATCCGGAACGGGCGGCCGAACTGGATCCGAATTTCATGGCAGCGCGGGCTCAGGTCGAGATGGCCGAGCTGAATTTGGCCAAGACCGAGATCCGAGCGCCTTCCGGCGGGATCGTGACCCAGGTGCATCTGGAGCCGGGCGAATGGCTGGAGGAAGGCGAACCGGTCTTCGGGCTGATCGAGGTGGACGACACCTGGATCATAGCCAATCTCAAGGAAACCCAGCTCACCCATATCCACGAAGGCCAGGAGGTCGAGGTTCAGGTCGACGCCTATCCGGATCTGACGTGGAAAGCGCGCCTGACCAGCATCGCACCCGCCACCGGCGCGGAGTTCGCGGTCCTGCCGCCACAGAACGCGTCGGGAAACTGGGTAAAGGTCGTTCAACGGGTCCCGGTTCGAATTGACCTGGAGCCTACCGAAGGCCGGCCGCCCCTGCGCGCCGGAATGACGGCGAGCATCAGCATCGACACCAAACGCCAGCGCCAATTGCTGTCGACCGCACGAGAAGCCATCGCCGCACTGGTGCATCCGGACCCAAAAGCCAGCCAGCCGGACGCGCCCTCCACCAAGTAGTGCGAACGGGCAGCTGACTTGTAACCGTCACTTTCCCTACCTCTCGCAACGTCATAGCGTGGATCCGATCCACAGGGCGATGCGAGAAGGTACGAGATGACCGATCACAAGTTTACTGACGGCAAAGTGCTGATCGTTGTCTTTGACGGACTGCGTCCGGACCGGATCACCGCGGACGGTATGCCCAATCTCCATCGGTTCCTCGGAACCAGCGCTCGCTTCACGCACACCGCCTCGGCCTTTCCGAGCGAGACCCGCGTGCAGGTCTCCACCGTGATGAGCGGTCATCCACCGGCAAGTCGCCTGCTCGGCCATGGGATCATGGGAAATACGTTCTACGACCCCGCCCTGGGCTTCGACGGACCGATGGACACTTCGGATGATATCCGCATGAGGGCGGCGGAGCGGCACTATGGGCGGCTCTTCGGTGCCGCACATCTCTCGGAGATCCTGGCGACCGCAGGCAAACGGTATGCGGCGGTCACGACCGGCAAAATCGGCAATGCGCGGCTCCTAGCCGGACGGGCCGCAGAACTTGGTCAGCCGGTGCTCTCGATCCACGGCGACACGGTGTCGACGCCGGCGGCTGACTTCCCGACTGTCGCGGCCCGCTTCGGCCCCTGCCCGGAGATGGACTTTCCCAATTCCGGCGTGACCGCCTGGGCGACTCGGGTTCTGCTCGAACACATGATACCGACCCATGATCCCGACCTGGTGGTGCTGTGGTTGAATGAGCCGGATCTGTCCTACCACTACCGGGGCATCACAAGTGTGGAAGCGGCAGAGACTCTGGCGGCGGCCGATACGGCGTTCGGCAAGATCCACAGCTGGTGGGAGGCGGAGGGTCGCGCGAAAGGCTTCCGACTGCTTACCATGTCCGACCATGGCCATATCACGGTCGAGGGACAAATCGACGTCAAGGCGGAACTCGCCAAGGCCGGGCTCAAGATTGGGTCGGCGATCGGGCCTGATGCGGATTACGCGATCAAGCCCGGCTATTCCGGACATATCGCGGTCCGGGACGGTCGATACGCGCTTGTCGCGCGGCTTCTGGACACCCTGACGGAGACGGACTGGTGCGGGACGCTGTTCGCGAAAGACCGCCATATCACAGCGGGTGCGGACGCACGCGGCGCCCTGCCGATGTCGCGGATCAACTACGGGCATCCCCGGGCCGCCGACATTGCTTTCACCCTGCGCACGCGAAACGCGGACTGGACGGATGCGGCCGGAAATTCGAGCGCCGGCGTCTGCCTGGCAGACAATCCGGATATTCCAATTGGCGGCGGGCTGCATGGTGGGCTGCATCCGGGTGAACTTACCCACCTGCTGGCGTTCGGCGGAGACGGAATTTCGCCCGGACTGTTCGAAACCCCGAGCGGGAATGTCGACGTTGGACCAACAGCACTCTGCCTGTTGGGGGTATCACCCCATCCGATGATGGCAGGGCGCGTGCTGCGGGAAGCCTTCCAAGTCGGGGCCGCCCGACCAGAGGCTGTCTTCCACGAGCTGACGGCAGGGACAGCCGGCGGCTACGCCCAAGCCCTCCGGATCGCCGCCGTCAGCGATCAGACCGAAAAGCTCAATAGTTGCTGGTATATCAGAGACGGGCTACGCACCGATTGAAGCGAGGGCGGCCAACCTTTTAACAAGTTTCGGCCAGAACGATCTTCAAACGCTCGAGATCGATCGGCTTGGGCATGCCGTCAATCACGTTCAAGCCTGACGCCCGCGCCAGTTGAACCGCCTGGGGGATCATGTCACGTGCCGAGGCGCTGACGATGAGGAGGCGACCCTTATAGTCTCGCTCCCGCAACAGTCGGATCGCTTCGAAACCGTCGGAATCTCTGAGGATAAGATCAAGGATCACCAACGAACTCTTGCCGGATGGTAGGTCCGTAATCTCGGTGACATCGGTCACAACCGAGATCTCTCGAATCCCATAGACCCTGAGGGCCGCGGCCACCATATCGCTGTCCAACTCGGAATCCTCAAGCACCAAGGCTTGCTTGATCTGATCGTCTGCCGGAACGCCACTGTCGTCGGATTCAGCCATAGTCAGACCTCTGCCTACAAATAGGCATCCAAAATTTCACGAACGTACACTAAACCACACTAAATTAAGTCCGCGATTTTCGTAAGGGAATTGCAAAAATTTAGGCAATGTCAGCGTAGCGTGTTGAAG
>CALAHL010000357.1 GCA_937891725.1 uncultured Rhodospirillaceae bacterium
GAGGCATTCGACGAATTGTCCGTTCGGCGTGAGGAAGAGGAGGAGGTATTTAAGGTGCAGCAGCAGACGTTCGGCCTCAGCGAGGTCGTCTGGCGTGGCGCTGGGGCGGTCAAGGCGCTGGTTCAAGTCAGTGTCCATCGCGACAGTAAAGCGTCGGTCGGCGAGTCGGTGACAGCCGCAGCGTCCCTTCCCCGGCAACTGGAGGCCGTGACAATACGGTTCGCCACGTACCTTGTCGTTAGGCTACGCCTACCGCGCGTTCTCTGGTCCCGGATGGCAGCCGAGGGATCGGCGGCGGAAGGTTCAGCTTGGCATGGTCGATAACTGATTGAGAATAAGTAATTTTGTCCAACCGAACCAAAATGGGAGAGGTTCGGTCGGAACGAGACAGGTGGCGGTTCAGAGACCGAAAATCAGGGGTATGCGAGTCTCCGAGGTTCGGCCCAACCTCGCAAACCCCTTTGAAACTTGGGAAAAATTCGGCGTCGCGGGAGGGGTTGCGGCAGTTCGCAACAGGATATTGGCGGAGGGAGCGGGATTCGAACCCGCGAGAGGCTTTCACCCCTACACACTTTCCAGGCGTGCGCCTTCAACCACTCGGCCACCCCTCCACAAGGTGCGGGAAAATAGTCGACGTGGCGGCAACATGCAACGCGGTGAGCGCGTATTTTCTGAGGAATGTGCATCGGCGACGATCTGGCCAAGACTGCGCTGTGTTCAATCGGTCGGCCGCATGGGTTTTCTCCCCGGCGTTTTCATGGTTAAACCGAGCAGAGAGAACGGGGTCGCGGGGAGACATTTTCCGTGGTGGACCCGAACTATGGTCTTCAAATCTGAAGATACCCCCATGCGCCTTGTACTTCGTGCGATCGGCTGGACCCTCCTGTCGATCGCCCTCATCCTTCTTGGACGTGATCTGATCCACTTCGCCACCGAAGGCCGGTTCGAGCCGATCGTGCTTGGCTTTCTGTGGCACAGCCTGCATTCCAGCTCGCTGCAGCTGGCGGAGGCGGCGGTGTCCCGCTACGTCCATCCGTTCCTGTGGCATCCGGTGATCACGACGGTTCTGTTATGGCCGGCGTTCGCCGTGTTCGGCGTGCTGGGCGCGATCTTCCTGCTGCTGGGTCGGCGGCGGGATCGGACGGACCGGATTTTCGGGAACTAATTAAAGCAAGATTTGACTTGTTTTAAAACTCCGAACGGCGAATACTCCTTCCGACACTTTTGAGGAGACCCGTCATGTCCGTGCAAACATCAGAGCTGCCACCCTCAAAAACAGAATCCGTTGATGAGGCTGGATTGTGGGTCGAAGCGGCCCAGCTGTCCGAGCTCAACGCCAAGGGCAGGATGCTGATCAAGCGCGGCGGCAAGCAGATTGCCCTGTTCGCCACGCCTCAGGGTCCCCGTGCGATCGCGAACCGGTGTCCGCATGAGGGGTATCCGCTGTCCGAGGGGACGTTCACGGAGGGCGGGGCCGTCTGCACGTTGACCTGCAATTGGCATAACTGGAAGTTCGACCTGGAAACCGGCGAGGAAGCCTCCGGCGGGGATCCCGTGCGGACCTATCCGATCCGGGTGGTCAAAGGGACGCTTCAGCTCGATCTGACCGATCCTCCGGCGGAGGTCCGGATCGCGAAGGCGCTCGCCTCGATGAAGGCCTCCTTCGGGCGCTACGACTACGACCGGATCGCCCGCGACATCGCCCGGATTCATCAGGCCGGCGGCGATCCGCGTGACGCGGTGCGGGCGGCGATCGGCTGGACCCACGACAAGTTCGAATGGGGCATGACCCACGCGCTGGCGGCAGCCCCGGACTGGCTGGCGGTCTATGAACGGGCCGAGAACGATTCGGACCGGATCGCGGCCGTGACGGAGATTCTGGGCCATTTGTGTTGGGACAGCCTGCGGATGCCGACCTATCCCTTCGCCGACGGCACGCTGCCTTGGGCGGAGGAAGCTTTTGTGGCGGCGGTCGAGGCCGAGGACGAGGTCACCGCGACCCGGCTGCTGCGGGACGGGCTGCGGATCGGGGGCTGGGACAAGATCGACCGGGGGCTCGCCCGCGCTGCGCTGGCGCATTATCAGGATTTCGGACATTCCGCGATCTATGTGGAGAAAAGCCGGGAGGCGGTCCAGCGGTTGGGTGCGGCTGTGGAGGAACCCTATGCCCTCGCCTGCCTCCGGGCCCTGGTGACGGCCCGGCGCGAAGATCTGATCCCGGAATTCAAGGCATATCGGCCGGCCCGAAAGGGCTGGACCGGCACGGGGAGCGCGCGCGCCAAGCCCGCCGATTTCTGCCGGGTGTCGGTGACTAAGGCGCTTGATCGGGTGCTGGCGGCCAGCGGAAACATTTCCGCACTCTATGATGCGATGCTGGAGGCGGCCGCCTGGCAGCTGGTGCGGGCCGACCCCGTCTATGCAACCCGGTCGGACCAGCCGATCAGCCAGAACGTCAACCGGCTCGACTTCAGCCACGCCATCACCTTCGCCAATGCCGGACGCCGGATTGCCGAGCGCCATCCGGAACTGTGGCCGGATGTGCTGCTGCAGATCGCCTGTTTTCTGGGGCGCAGCGGCGGGTTCGTCGATCCGGCACGGGACACCTCTCCTTGGCAGGTGGCCGACCCGATCCGGTTTCTGGAGACCAATGCCCGCGATATCGTCGATCACGGCAATACCGAGTACATCGTTTCGGCCCATCTGGTGAAAATGACCTATGCGGTGCGAGAAGAGGTGCTGCTGCGTCCGGAGGCCCCTTGGGTGCCGGCGCTGGTCGCGGCCTTGAACCGGTTCCTGAACGAGCCCTTCACACGCAAGCTCACCCGCAGGACCGCATATCAGGCGCTCAAGACGGTGGAGGGCGAATAAGAGCACCCCGCACCGGTTGCCGTTTGCCTCCGGAGCTTTTCCTGGACCCCGGAGCGTCCTAGGCTGCCCCGTAACGACAATACCAAATGCGGGGACGGACATGGCGCAGGATCTGGTGAAGTTTTCGGTCGAGGCGGGGCTTGCCCGGGTGGAGTTGAACCGACCGGACTCGGGGAACGGCATCACCGAGGAGATGGCGGATCAGTTTCTCGATGCCGCCTCCCGCTGCGAGACCGATGGCGGTGTGCGGGCCGTGCTGCTGACCGGTGCCGGTAAAAACTTCTGCGTCGGCGGCGATCTGAAGGTGTTCCGCGAGGCGGGCTCCGATGTGGGTCGGATGCTGAAGAAGACCACCGCGTTGCTGCACGCCGCGTGCGCGCAGTTCGCACGGATGGACGCGCCGGTGGTGGCCGCTATCCAGGGCGCGGCCGCCGGCGGTGGGCTCTCTCGCTCGCCCTGCTTGGCGATCTGGTCTATGGCGGGGAGAGCGCCAAGTTCACCATGGCCTATACGGCGGCAGGGCTGTCGCCGGACGGTGGTTCGACCTTTCTTCTGCCGCGTCTGATCGGCCTGCGGCGCGCCCAGGAGCTGACCCTGACCAACCGGCGGCTGACGGCGGAGGAGGCGAAGGCCTGGGGGCTGATCACCTCGGTCCTGCCCGACGACACCTTGTTCGAGACGGCGGAGAAACAGGCGCGCGCCCTGGCTCAAGGTCCGACCCGCGCGTTCGGCCGCGCCAAACGGCTGCTGCTGGAAAGCTTTGAGACCCCGTTCGAGACGCAGATGGAGCGCGAAGGCACTGGGATTGCGACCTCGGCGGGCGAACCGGATGCCCAGGAAGGCATGGCCGCGTTTGCCGAGAAACGTGCGCCAACCTTCACCGGTCATCTCTGAGTCAGGCGTCAGTTCGCACCCCCTCGCTACCTCTGTTTTCCAATCCCAGGAGGCTTCTCATGTCACAGACTTTCGCGTCCGACACGGCCGAGCCAGCCACCGTTCCGATGGTGGAATATGCCGAGGCCTCTGAGGATGTGCGCGCCGTGTTCGACGACATCATGGCGACCAAGAAGATCGACTTCATCCCGAACGCCTGGAAGGTGTTCGCCAGCCATCCGCCGACCCTGTCCCGGCTTTGGTACGGCTTGAAGGAGGTGATGGCGCCCGGAGCACTGGATCCGAAGTTCAAGGAGATGATCGCGGTGGCGGTCTCGGCCACCAATGGCTGCGACTACTGCACCCGCAGCCACACCGCCGCCGCCCGAAAGCTGGGCATGACTGACGGGGAGTATGGCGAACTCCTTGCCGTGGTCGGTATGTTCAACCAGACCAATGCGCTGGCCGAGGCCTACAAGGTGCCGGTCGACGAGGTGTTCTTGCGAAGCTGGTCCGATCCGAAATGATCGGACGGATCAGAGATCCTTCAGAGCTTCCGCCGCGTCCGTCGGCATCTTGTAGCTGTGCTCCGGGCCGGGGAAGCTGTGGTCGAGGATCTCGTCGCGGAACTCCGTGAGGGCGCCGACGATCAGCGGACGCAGCTTGGCGTAGACCTTGGCGAATTTCGGCGTGAAGGCATCGTAAAGGCCGAGCAGATCGTGCATCACCACGCATTGTCCGTCCACATCCGGTCCGGCACCAACCCCGATGACCGGGATCGAGACCGCCTCGGCGACCCTGGCGCCGACCTCGGCGGGGACCGCTTCCAGGATGATGGAAAACGCGCCCGCTGTTTCCAGGGCGCGTGCATCGGCGATCAGTTGGACGACGGCGTCGACGCTTTTGCCCTGGACCTTGAACCCGCCACCGGCGGCGGCGGTCTGAGGCAGCAGGCCGATATGGCCCTGAACCGGAATGCCGGCCTTCACGATCGCGGCCACGGTGGGCGCGAAATGGGTGCCACCTTCCAGCTTCACGCAATCGGCGCCGGCTTCCTTGACCAGCCGCCCGGCATTTCGGATCGCCTCCTCGATCGAGACGTTGAAACTCATGAACGGCAGATCGCCCACCACCAGCGCGTAGCGGCAGCCGCGCCGGACCGCCCGCACATGATGCAGCATCTCCTCCATCGTGACCGGGACCGTGCTGTCCATTCCCAGGGTCGTCATGCCAACGCTGTCGCCAACCAACACGACCTCGATCCCGGCCTCGTCCATCAACGCGCCGAACAGCGCGTCATATGCCGTCGACATGGTGATCGGGCGGCCGTCCGCCTTTGCGGCACGGATATCTGCGACCGTGATTTTCTTCGGTCGACCGGCCTGGGTTTGCGGAGCGTTCGATGGGTACATGGTGGTTTTCCTTTCGGTCTGCGGGGGACCTAACCCCGAACCGGTGGGCGGAACAAGGCCTGTCGGGCTTGTGGGACGCCTGAATGTCGGCCCGATCGATCTTAGAGTGTCTCCGGCCCTTCCCAGGTCGTGACCCGCGCGATAGTCTGCTAGGCAACGATCCCCGGAGTTATCCCATGTCGAGTCCTCAGGCTGCAACAGAGGGTCCAACCAGGACCTTGGTCTATCTTGCCTATCTGGCCGCGTTTGCCGGTGTGTGCGGGCACGCATCGAGTGAGTTCGTGGTCAAGCTGACCGGACTGCAAGGTGCAGAGGTGACGGTCTGGCGGTTTGGGCTGGGCGGTTTGGCCCTGGTTCTGGTCGCATTGGCACAGAAGTCGACCCGCGATCTGATCACGCCGCTGCGCCAGGATTTCGTGCCGATTGTCGCGTTGTCGATCGGCGGCATGGCGTTCGCCCAGTTCCTGTTTCACCTTGCCCTCGACTACGCCACCGTGGTGCAGGTCGCGACCATGGTCACGATGATGCCGATCTTCGTGGTGTTCGTGGCACGGATTGTTGAGAAGACTCCGGTGACTGCGCCGAAGATGGTCAGCGGCGTGGGCGCGTTTCTCGGCTGTATGTTTCTTTTGACCGACGGAGTGCTCGACAAGCTCGAAGGCGGATCAAGCTCGCTGCCCGGTGTGCTTCTGGCGCTCGGCTGTGGGGCGGTCGGAGCGGTCTATCTCGTGCTGGTGCGTCCCTGGATCAAGAAGTACGGCGCCATCCGGATGACCACCTACACCTTCGCGCTGGGCGGTTTCGTGCTGTGGCCGCTGGTCGGTGCGCTCTGGGGTATCTGGGTCGACCCGTTCAGCCTGTTCGATCGGCCCGGCGGGCAGGTGGCGGCGATCCTGACCTTGGGAATCTGGAATACCTGTATCGGGTTCATCCTTTGGCTTTGGGGATTGGGACATGTGCCCGATCCGGCGCGCGGCAATTATTTGTTCTTCCTGAAGCCGGTGATCGCAGCCGTACTTGCGACCTTCATCCTGCACACCGAGATCACCTGGCCGCAGCTGGCCGCCATTCTGGCGATCACGGGTTTCGTGCTTGGGGAGATCTTCTATGACGAGATCCGCGCGATGCTGACCCGTCGAAAGGCCGCCCGGGATCCGAGCTGAGCCGGACGCGGCGGGTCGACTACACAGGGCGCTGGTCCGGCCGTTGCGCGATCAGGGCCTCCATAAGGTCCCGACAGCCGATCTCGATCATATCCAACGTGGATTGGTAGACATCGGCGCTGCGACCGTAAGGGTCCGGTACATCCTTGCCTTTGTTCGCGCGGGACATGTCGTTGAACAACCGGATCCGATCCCGCGCCCGGTCCGGTGCGCGCACCCTCATATCGTGCACATGACCGCCGTCCATGCCCAAGATCAGGTCGAAATCGCGAAAGTCTTTGTCGCGAAACGTCCGGGCCCGCAGATCGTCGAGCACATAACCCCGACCGCGCGCCGCCAGCCGCGCCAAAGCGTCGGGCGGCTCACCGGCGTGACCGTTGTACAGCCCGGCGGACTCCAACTCGATC
>CALAHL010000358.1 GCA_937891725.1 uncultured Rhodospirillaceae bacterium
CGCCCGCGGCGCTGGACGCCCTGCAGCGGATCTGCAGGAACAGCACGTTCTGGCACCAGATCAAAGGGGCCGGATATCTCGGCGCCTATCTGCGGGAAGGGTTTTCCGACCCGCTAATCCTGGCGATCGCGCACCAGCTTCGGGATCGGCTCCCCCGCGTCCTCGGCGACCAGCCGGTGCGGATGATCTGGGCCTACAGCTATGACCAGGGCATGGTCGGCATCAATCCCCATGCGGATTTCGCGGGCGTGAACATGAACTTCTGGATCACGCCGGACGCGGCCAACCTGGATCCCGAGACCGGCGGGCTGGTGGTGTACCGGAAAGCGGCGCCCGAGGCCTGGGATTTCCGGACCTACAACACCGCCTCGACCGCGTTCATCTACGACTTCCTCGGCGACGACCGGGAGGATTTCATCCGCATCCCGCACCGGTCCAACCGGGCGGCGCTGTTCGACAGCCGGCTGATTCATGAGACCGACCGCGCGATGTTCGCGCCGGGCTTCCTGAACCGGCGGATCAACATCACCATGCTGTTCGGCGACGGCGGGTCCTAGTCCCCTGCCAGCACTTGGAACAGGCCGTCCGCGACCGCATCCGCGACCGCCTGATTCCCGGCGGGCGACAGGTGAGACCGCAGGAACATCCGAGACAGGAACGCACTCTGATCCCGCGCGGCCAATTCCGCCCAGGCGTCGTAGGTGTCGATGGTGGCGAGGCCCTGAGTCTCCGCGCAATCTAGCAATTGGCGGGAGCCCGTCAGCTCGGTCTCCGTCGCAGGCGACGACGGATCGGTGAAGGCGCGGGCGACGTATTGCGCCATCACCAGCACCCGAGCGCCGGTTGCCGCTTCCAGTGCCTTCAGGCGGCGCATCAGCAGGCAGGCGACCGAGGGACCGTCCTGATGCGCCCGGACTTCGGTCAGTCCGCCCGCATACCACCAGTCGGTCAATCCGAAACCGCGCATTGCGAAATCAGCCAGATAGCTGTAGCCCGTCACGGTCCGCAGCACACCGAGCTGGGCGATGCGGGGATGGAACTTCTGGGGCGGTGAGTTGCGCAGCTGCAGCTGCCCTTCCACCAACTCGAAATACGGCTTTTCGACCCCAGCGCGCTGCACCAGTTCGGTGCGCAGAATGTCCTCGTATTTGAACGCCACGACGATCGCCCAGGGCGAGAGTAGGGGGGCCAGCCGCTCGGCCCGCAGGACGCTTTGGTCGAGGCCGTAGCCGAAAACGCCTGCATTCCCCACCGGGGCCGCGAGCAGCTCGGACAGGCGCGCCGGCCAGGTCTCGGAGTCGGAAACCTCGCCGCCGAATGTGAAGGAATCCCCGACCGTCAGGACGGCGACCGAGTCCGGGCCAATTGCGGGGGGCGGCTGGATCGCGCGCAGACCCAGATCGTCGGTGGTGATCTGGACACTCCAGGGGTTTGCCGAGCTGGAATAGGACGGTTCCGGTATGTAGCCGAGATCCGCATCGTAGACGGTCGGATAGGCGGACTTCAGGAGGGACAGTTGCTCGGCCACGTAGTTGCGGGCCTCGAACGGAATCTTGTCGATCAGGCGCGCGCCGACCTCAAGGAGCCCGGCGACAACTGCCAGGACAAGCACAAGCTTCACAAGGCCGCCGGTGGTCGACCTGCGTCCGTCGCGCCGTCCTCTGCTCCCAAGGGTCGGGCTGCCGAGTGACGGATCCTTGAATTTCGACTTTCCGCGTCCGCTCACCATCTCGGCACTCCTCAAAGTTAACTTAGGTGAGTCGGGCGGAATCCGGCAAGGATCGCGCGCATTTGACGGGTCGCACTTGCGTGGATCTGAAAATGATGCGACTTGCGAGGTTCATGCGAGTCTATTGAGCCGGCTGCGGAGACTTCGAATGGCCGAAACCGGCGCCTGGATCACCGACGAGTCCGATCTCTCCATGATTGTCTCGGCCCAACGTGCCGCCCTGGACCATTGGCGGGCTGCTCGGGTGTCGCCCGACGATGTGCCCTGTCGCAACGCGATTGATCCGCCGCTGGCGCTGCCGGCTGTCCTTCCCGTCATGATCATGTTCGAGATCGACTGTCCCGAAGGCGTCGGGTCGCGGCAGCGCAGCTATCGGTATCGGCTGCTCGGAACCGAATTGGTGACGCGGGCCGGACGCGACCTGACCGGGAAGCTGCTGCATGAGGTCTTCGAACCGGAAGAAATAAAGGCCGATCTTGAAATCTACCGGGAGCTCGAACGGCGCCGATGTCCCTATATCGGGTCCCGGGTTTCGATTATCCCGAAACGCCAGGCCTTCGAGACCTACCGCCGTCTGCTGATGCCCTTAAGGGCCACGGAAGCGGACCGCATTGACCGCATTTGGTGTGTGATCGATTTCAGCGAGGCGTGATCCGCACCATTCCCGCTTATTGGTCACGAAGGGTGGAATAATTGGTGGGAAAGCCGTCCGTATGGAAAGACTATTGACGCGGTCCCATCGCTCGGGGAACCCTGCAGGTCTTCTTCCGCCTTTTCTCCGGACACAGCCATGACCTCTAAGACGACAGCCCCCCGCCTTGCCGTGGACGTTGGCGGCACCTTCACCGATGTCGCGATCGAGATCGGGGACCGCCTGATCACCACCAAGGTTCTCACGACCCCATCGGCGCCGGAGGAAGGCGTGCTGACCGGGGTCGCGAAAGCGGTGGAGGAGGCCGGTATACAGCCGGGCGATCTGGGCCTGTTCATCCACGGGACAACCCTCGCCACCAACGCCCTGATCGAACGCAAAGGGGCGAAGACCGCGCTGATCACCACCGAGGGTCATCGGGATTCGGTCCAGATGGCGCAGGAAAACCGGTTCGATCAGTACGACATCAACATCGACCGCCCGGACCCGCTGGTTCCCCGTCACCTGCGCTGGTCGGTGACCGAGCGGATGAACTTCAAGGGCCAGGTGCTGCTGGATCTGGACGAAGGCTCGGTGCGGGCGCTCATTCCCCTGATCAAGGACCATGGGATCGAGGCCATCGCCATCGGTCTGCTGCATTCCTACGCCAACGGCGCGCATGAGCGGCGGGTGGCCGAAATCCTGGCTGAGAGCTATCCCGATCTGTCCGTCACCTTGTCGAGTGAGGTCTGCCCCGAGATCCGGGAGTACGAACGGCAGTCGACCGCCAGCGCCAATGCCTATGTCCGACCCAAGATGGCGGGGTATCTGACGGCCCTGTCCGCTCGGATGACGGCTCTCGGCTATACCTGCCCGATCCTGCTGATGACGTCGGGCGGCGGGCTGACCGATCTCGACACCGCGATCCGGTTTCCGATCCGTCTGGTGGAATCCGGGCCGGCCGGTGGCGCCATTCTCGCGACCGAAATCGCCAAGGAATGCGGGCTGGATCGGGTGCTGTCCTACGACATGGGTGGGACCACCGCGAAGATCTGTCTGATCGATGATTTCAATCCGCTCTCGAGCCGCACCTTCGAGGTCGCACGGGTCTACCGAAACATGAAGGGCAGCGGCCTGCCGGTGCGCATCCCGGCGATCGAGATGGTGGAGATCGGCGCCGGCGGCGGCTCGATCGCCAAGGTCGACGGCATGGGCCGTCTGCAGGTCGGCCCGGAAAGCTCCGGCGCCGACCCGGGACCGGCGGCCTATGGGCGCGGCGGGCAGCGGGCCACCGTGACCGATGCCGACGTGGTGCTCGGTAAGGTCGACCCGGAGCGGTTCGCGGGCGGGTCCTTCGGGCTGCGGCCGGATCTGGCCGAGCAGGTGGTGCAGGCCGATATCGGCAAGCCGATGGGTCTGGACGGACGTCTCGCCGGTTTCGCGATCGCCGAAATCGTCGATGAGAACATGGCGAATGCCGCCCGCGTGCACGCAATCGAATGGGGCAAGGACGTGGCCGCCCGCGCAATGATCGCGTTCGGAGGTGCTGCTCCCCTGCATGCCGCTCGGATGGCCGAGAAGCTGGAGATCGGAACCATCGTGGTGCCGACAGGGGCGGGTGTGGGCTCCGCCATCGGTTTCCTGCGCGCGCCGATTTCCTACGAGGTGGTGCGGTCGCGCTATCTGCGGCTGAGCGATTTCGGGGCGGGTGACGTCAACGCGCTGCTCAGCGAGATGGAAGCGGAAGCCCGGGCGATCGTTCAGCACGGCGCCGGCGATGCCGAGCTCAGCGTCCACCGGGTCGCCTATATGCGCTACATGGGCCAGGGCCATGAGATCACGGTGGATCTGCCGCCGGGCGATCTGACTGCGGGCCATGCCGACAGCATCCGCAGCTCTTTCGAGACGGAATACGCCGCCCTCTATGGCCGCACAATTCCGGGCCAGGAACCGGAGATTCTGTCCTGGACGCTGACCGTCTCCGCCCCGATCGTGGCGGCTGCAGAGACCGTCGGCGAGGTGCCCGCGATCGACGCCGCCGAGCCGGTCGGCAGTCGGCAGGTGTTCGACCCGGACCTGCGGGAAACCGTCGACTACGCGATCTATCTCCGAGCTGATCTGACACCCGGAATGCACCTCACCGGCCCGGCCCTGATCGTCGAGGATCAGACCACCACGGTGGTGACCTCGCCGTTCGACCTGTCGGTCAACGGAATCGGCTATCTCATCCTCACCCGCACCCGCTGAGGGATCACGACATGGCGTCCAATCTGACCGCACTCGACAAGATCCAGACCCAGATCCAATGGAACCGGCTGCTGTCGGTGGTGGAGGAACAGGCCCAAGTCCTGGTGCGCACCGCGTTCTCGACTTCGGCGCGGGAGGCGGGTGACATCTCCGCCGGCGTGTTCGATACCGAGGGCCGGATGCTGGCGCAGGCCGTGACTGGCACGCCGGGGCACGTGAACGCCATGGCCGCCTCGGTCGGCTTCTTCCTGGAGCGCTTCCCGATCGAGACCATGTCCGACGGCGACGTGTTCATCACCAACGACCCTTGGCTCGGCACCGGGCATCTGAACGACTTTACCGTCGTCACCCCGACCTTCCTGGACGGCAAGCCGATCGGCCTGTTCGCCTGCACCAGCCATGTGGTCGATGTGGGCGGGCGCGGCTTCGGGCCGGACGGCCGCCAGGTGTTCGAGGAGGGCATCCGGATTCCGATCATGCCGCTGGCCCGTGCCGGTGTGCTCGACGAGGGCGTGCTGGCGATCATTCGGGTGAACGTCCGCAATCCGGTCGAGGTCGAGGGCGATCTCTACTCGCTGATGGCCTGCAATGATGTGGGCGGCAAGCGTCTGGTCGACATGATGCGGGAGTTCGAGCTGACCGATCTCGACGATCTGGGACGGCACATCATCGACACCTCGCGCGCCGGCATGCTGGAGGAGTTCGCCAAGCTGCCGAAGGGCACCTACCGCAACGCCATGACCATCGACGGCTTTGAGTCCGAGATCGAACTGGTGGCGGCGCTGACCGTCACCGATGACGGGGTGGATGTGGATTTCGCGGGCACCTCGGGCACCTCGCGCTATGGGATCAACGTGCCGCTGACCTACACCCAGGCCTATGCGTCCTTCGGTGTGCGCTGCGTGATCGGCGGCAAGGTGCCGAACAATGCGGGCTCACTCGGTGCGGTGCGGGTTACAGCCCCGAAGGGCTCGATCCTGAACGCGCCCGATCCGGTGGCGGTGGCGGCCCGGCACGTGATCGGTCAGATGCTGCCGGACGTGGTGCTGGGATGTCTGAACCAGATCATGCCGAACCAAGTCCCGGCCGAAGGGACCAGTTGCCTGTACAACCCGGTTCTGCTGGGCGGGCAGGGCATCACCGACGAGGATTACGGCGACGGCACCCCGTTCGCCATGAACACGTTTCACGCAGGCGGCACCGGCGCGCGTCCCGGCAAGGACGGAATGGACGCCACCGCCTTCCCCTCCGGCGTGCGCAACACGCCGGTCGAGGTGAACGAGACCATCGCGCCGCTGGTGATCTGGCGGAAGGAATACCGCGAGGACAGCGGCGGAGCCGGCACCCACCGCGGCGGCATTGGCCAGATCATGACCATCGCCCATTCCCAGGGTAAGGCGTTCGCCATGAACTGCATGTTCGACCGTGTGAAGAACCCGCCCCGTGGCCGCAACGGCGGTGGCGACGGTGTGGCCGGGCGAATCCAGCTCGACAGTGGCCCCGACTTCAATGGCAAGGGGCGGCAGACCATTCCGTCCGGCGACCGGGTGACCGTGTACATGCCAGGCGGCGGCGGCCTGGGCGATCCGAAACAGCGGGATCGGGACGCGGTCGCACGTGACGTGCTGGAAGGCTATGTCAGCGAGAAGACCGCGCGGGAGGTCTACGGCTGGGAGGGGTAAGGGGCGTCCCTACGCTGCGCAAAACCCGCCTCCGGCCTGGATCGACTTGTCACTCACTTCGGCAGCACTTTCTCGACGGCAGCCGCCAGTTCCGGAGCGTCCGGCTTGGTCTGGCTGGGGAACAGCGCGACCACATGGCCCTCCGGGTCGATCAGATACTTGTAGAAGTTCCATTGCGGGGCTTTGCCGCCCGCCTGCTCCGCCATCCAGCGGTACATCGGATGCGCGCCGCCGCCGATCACGTCCACCTTCTCGGTCATCGGGAAATCGACCGAGAAATTGACCTCGCAGAATTCCTTGATCTGGGTTTCGGTGCCCGGCTCCTGGCCGCCGAAATTGTTCGACGGCACGCCCAGCACCACCAGCCCCTTGTCCCTGTAGGTCTGCCAGAGCGCCTGAAGGCCCTCGTACTGATAGGTGAAGCCGCAGCGGGAAGCGG
Organism: uncultured Rhodospirillaceae bacterium; assembly: GCA_937891725.1. Classification (GTDB taxonomy): domain Bacteria; phylum Pseudomonadota; class Alphaproteobacteria; order Thalassobaculales; family Thalassobaculaceae; genus JANSYC01. The sequence continues at coordinate 6,729 of CALAHL010000358.1, forward strand.
TGTTCACCACCAGCACGGCCTTGCCCTTGTACTGGTCCATTGCCAATGGGCCACCATCGATCGAGGTGAAGCTGTAATCGTAGGCGTCGTTGCTTGCCATCGCTGGAACTCCAAACGCGACCGCCAGGATCGCCGTCAGTCCACACAGAAATCTAACCATATCGCTGCTCCCGCCAGGGGTCACCCAGCATGTGATAGCCCCGGCTTTCCCAGAACCCTTTGATGTCGCGATCGACCAGCCGGATCGACCGTATCCATTTGGCGCTCTTCCAGAAATAGAGCGATGGGACGACGAGTCGAACCGGCCCGCCATGCTCGCGGGTCAGCGGCGCGTCGTTCCAGTGGGTGACCAGCAGGCTGTCCGGCTCCTCGAGGTATTCGAGCGGCAGGCCGGTAGTGTAGCCGTCATAGGATTTGATCAAAGCGAACCCGGCCTCCTCTCGCGGCCGGACCTCCGCCAGCAGATCCAGCGTCGCCACCCCGCGCCAGCGGTTGTCCAGCCGGGACCAGAAGGTCACGCAGTGGATATCGCTCATCCGCTCGGTCTGCGGGATTTCCTGGAGGTCTGCGTAGGTCAGCGTCAGCGGGCTCTGCACCAGACCTTCCAAGCTCAGAGACCAGTCCCTAGCCGGAATGTTCGGGTGGGTGCCGAGATCCAGCACCGGCCAGTCCCGCACCAGATGCTGACCCGCCGGTACCCTCCCGCCGGTCGGCAGGACCGTCGGTTTGGCCGGAGGCGCTTGTCTTCTGTCGCGGGCCCAGCGCTCCTTCTCGGCGATCAGCTTGTCCCGGCGTGGGATCAGGGTGTCGGGCATGGTGTACGGAACCTCCTTCCCTAGGATATGGGCGCCGATCGGAACTTTGGGAGATCGTTCACGGAGATGTGGCCGTCCCGGCGTCAAGTCTGTCTCTTAGAGTCTTCATCTGGACCAACAGGTCATCGAGCTCCGCCCGGCCCAGCCCGCCCGCGTCGGCGACACAATCGGCAATGCCGCGCGCCTTGTCCTCGATCCGACGGCCCGCCTCGGTCAGGCGCACCCGGACCTGCCGCTCGTCCGCCGGATTGCGGGTCCGCGTGAGATAGCCCGATCCCTCCAACCGCTTCAGCAGCGGGGTCAGCGTGTTTGACTCAAGTCCGAGAGCCGCGCCTAGGTCCCCGACGCTCCGGTCGTCGCGCTCCCATAGCGTCACCAGCACCAGATATTGCGGATAGGTCAGGGCGTGGTCCTGGAGCAGCGGTTTATAGATCCGGTTCAGCGCGTGATTGGTCTGATAGATCGCGAAGCACAGCAATTCGTCGAGCCGTGGTGCGCGGGCGGCGGCGGAGATTTCAGGGGACGCATTTGATGTCACGGCAGGCCATTTCGTTCGGGTCAGCGGGGTCACGTTTATGCAGGATATTTAATCGCACACGATTTAATCGCAAGGCGCTTGACATCGATCTGCCAAGCAATATTTATATCGTACACGATTTAATCGTGGAAGATCAAATATTCTCTGAACCTGAAAGGATCCAAATCATGCCAGTCAACGTGCTCTACACCACCCAGGCCGAGGCCACTGGCGGCCGCGACGGCCATGCGCACACGCTCGACGGTGCGCTCGACGTCAAGCTGTCGACCCCGAAGGAACTCGGCGGTGCCGGCGGGACCGGCAACAACCCCGAGCAGCTGTTCGCAGCGGGTTATGCCGCGTGTTTCCTGGGGGCGATGAAGTTCGTCGCATCCCAGGGCGGCGGCTACAAGGTCCCGGCCGACACCA
>CALAHL010000359.1 GCA_937891725.1 uncultured Rhodospirillaceae bacterium
CTCCCGTGCTGTCCGGGAAATCGGCATGAAAAAAGCCATTGCCGATCCGCGTCTGGACATGAGCGCAAACGCTATGCCGTTCGACGGAAAACGGATGATCTACGGCGGGTTCGAGGCGGTCGTCGACGTCTGACCGGGAGCCGTTCAAGGGCGGTATCCTATCCAGATCCGAGCTGGGCGAATGGCGGACACGGAACCCAGCTCGGCATTTTGCGATCTATGTCGACGTCTTGGCTGCGTCCATGCCCTTTTGGATCATGGACGCTGCCTCTTCGGCGTCGCCCCAATGGTGGACCTTGACCCACTTGCCCTTCTCGAGATCCTTGTAGTGCTCGAAGAAGTGCTGGATCTGATCGATCAGAATCGGGCGCACATCCTTCCAGGTATCGATGTTGCTGTAGTACGGATGCAGCTTGTTGACCGGTACCGACAGGATCTTTTCATCCTGTCCGCCTTCGTCTTCCATCACCATGACACCTACCGGACGCACCCGGACCACTGCCATTGGCATGATCGGATGGCTGCCAAGCACCATGATATCGACCGGATCACCGTCATCGGAAAGGGTGTGCGGAATGAACCCGTAGTTCACCGGGTAATGCATGGCGGTATGCATGAACCGATCAACGAACAGCGCGCCCGATTCCTTATCCATCTCATACTTGATCGGATCGGAACCGACGCCGACTTCGATGATGGCGTTCACATCCCACGGCGGGTTCTCGCCGACGGAAATTTTATCGATGCGCATGGAACAGACCCTTCAATGAGTGTTGCGCCGCAACATAGTTGGTGTGCGTGACAAGGCAAGTCATTTTCGGGCGTCCGGACGACGTCTTAGTGTCGGATCACGTCCTTCAAGACCTCGGCGATCACCCGGGTTCCCACCTCGATCAGCAGGACGTCGGCACCGACCTGGCTGAGCTCGTATCCGTCGGGAATCTTGACACGGGTGCGGAGCTCTCCTGGAACCTGCTTCTTGGCGATTCCGGGGGGCAGCGGCTTGCCGCGCGCCAGATTCTTGGCGATGCCCGGCGGCAGGGCCTGGGCGGAAACCGTATTGGTCCGATAATAGCTTTCGATGACGCGTCGATCCTGATCGCTCAATAGAGAGTCCGTCAGGATTGCGGCGGCCGCACCGACGGCGGCGCCGACCGCAACGTCGGTTGCACTTCCGGACGGGTTCGAACCGGTTGCCTTGCCGGCATGGGCCGGTTGGCCTTTGACCTTGTCATTCTTGGCGTGTGCGTCGCTGCCGACGATCGACGTTGCGAGCAGGACCGACAGCGCGAGCGCGTGGGCGAGGCGGGTCATGGGGAGGACTCCTTCACGGAAACGGAAAAGGGCCGATCTGACGACCGGCCCTATCCTGAGTACAGTTGGTGACGCCTAGCGGCGGATCAAGCGTTGGCGGCTTCGACCGCGCGGCGGGCCATGACGCCAACCAGATGCGCCCGGTAGGCCGCAGAGGCGTGGATATCGCTGTTAAGGCCATCGGCCGACAGTTTGACGTCCTTGATCGCGTCCGCGCTGAAGTTGGAGGACAGCGGGCCCTCAAGCTCGGTTGCCCGGTAGACGCCGCCTTCACCCGCGCCGGTCACTGCGACCCGCGCGCCGTCCGCCGTCTTGGCCGCGAACACACCGACCAGCGCATACCGCGAGGCAGGGTTCGGGAACTTGATATAGGCGGCCTTCTCCGGGATCGGGAAGCTGACGGCCACGACCATCTCGCCTTCCTCAAGCGCCGTGCTGAACATACCGTCGAAGAACTCCTCGGCCGGGATCTCCCGGCTGTCGGTCTTGATGGTGGCGCCGAGCGCCAGACAAGCCGACGGATAGCAGGCGGTCGGATCGTTGTTCGCGATCGAGCCGCCGATGGTGCCCCGGTTCCGCACCTGGGCGTCGCCGATATGGCCCGCCAGATGAGCCAGCGCCGGAATCGCCTTCTGGACGTCGGCCGAGTTTGCGACCGCCGCGTGGGTGGTCATGGCACCGATGGTGACGGTCCCGCCGGACACCGAGATGCCCTTGAGGTCGCCGATGCCGCTCAGATCGATCAAATCCGACGGCTGCGCCAGGCGCTGCTTCATCGTCGGAATCAGCGTCATGCCGCCCGCGATGACCGTACCGTCCTCAGCCCCCTGCAGAGCCGCAACGGCGTCCGAGACGGACGACGGTTTGTGATACGCGAAATCGTACATATCGAAGTCACTCCCTTGAGTTCGTGTGGCCGATCACTCGGCCGCGGCCGCCGTCCTGGCGGAGTTGATGACATTCCAAACAGTCTGCGAGGTCGCCGGCATCGGCATGTCGCGAACCCCTAGATCCCAAAGCGCGTCGACCAAAGCGTTGATCACGGCGGGCGGAGAGCCGATCGCTCCCACCTCGCCGCAGCCCTTCACGCCGAGCGAGTTGTGCGCGCACAACGTGCTTTCCGTCCCCACCCCAAAGCTTGGCAGATTGTCGGCACGTGGCATCGTGTAGTCCATATAGGATCCGGTCAGCAGCTGTCCGGACTCGTCATAGACGCAGCCTTCAAGCAATGCCTGGCCGATTCCCTGGGCGAGGCCGCCGTGGATCTGGCCGGCGACGATCATCGGATTGACGACCCGGCCGACATCGTCGACCGCCGTCATCCGCTCCATCGTCACCACGCCGGTCTCCGGGTCGACTTCGACCTCGGCGATATGACAGCCACCGGGATAGGTGAAGTTCAGCGGATCGTAAAACGCCTTCTCGTCCAGACCCGGCTCCAACTCCTCATGGGGGAAGTTGTGCGGGACATAGGCCGACAGGGCCACTTCGCCGAACGACAGTTCCCGATCGGTTCCGGCGACGGTGAACTTCCCGTCCTTGAATTCCAGATCCTCATCGGAGGCTTCCAGCATATGCGCCGCGATCTTCTTGGCCTTGGCGATCACCTTGTCCAAAGCCTTGTCGATCGCGACACCGCCGACCGCCAGAGAGCGGGAGCCGTAAGTGCCCATGCCGAACTGCACCTTGTCGGTGTCGCCATGGCTGATCTCGATGGTCTCGTATGGGATGCCGAGCTTCTCGGATACCAATTGGGCAAAGGTCGTCTCGTGACCCTGACCGTGGCTGTGAGATCCGGTGAAGACCGTGACCGACCCGGTCGGATGCACCCGCACCTCGGCCGACTCATACAGACCCGCACGGGCCCCGAGCGAGCCCACCACGGCGGACGGCGCGATCCCGCAGGCTTCAAGGTAGGTCGAGTACCCCATGCCCCGACATTTGCCCTTGGCTTCCGAGGCAGCCTTGCGGGCCGGGAACCCGGCCACATCGTGGGCCTTTTCGGCAGCGTCCAGGGTCGAGATGTAGTCGCCGCTGTCGTATTGCAGGGCGACCGGTGTCTGGTAGGGGAACGCGTCGGCCGGGATGAAGTTCTTCCGGCGGATGTCGGTCTGGCTGATCCCGGTCTCCCGGGCGCATTTCGCGACCAGACGCTCCAGCAGATAGGTCGCCTCCGGACGGCCGGCACCGCGATAGGCATCGACCGGAACCGTGTGAGTGAACACGGCCTTCACATTGCAGTAGATCACCGGTGTCGTGTACACGCCGGCCAGCAGGGTCGCGTAGAGATAGGTCGGCACACAGGGGGCGAAGGTCGAGAGATAGGCGCCCATATTGGCCTTGGTCGAGACCTTGAGCGCCAGGAACTTACCGTCCTTGTCCATCGCCATCTTGGCGTGGCTGATGTGGTCACGTCCGTGGGCATCGGAGATGAAGCTTTCCGAGCGTTCCGCCGTCCACTTGATGGGCCGGCCGACCTTCGGAGCGGCCCATGTGACGATCGCTTCCTCGGCGTAATGATAGATCTTGGAGCCGAAGCCGCCGCCCACATCCGGGGCAACGACGCGCAGTTTGTGCTCCGGTATCGAGAGCACGAACGCGCCCATCAGCAGCCGGATCACATGAGGGTTCTGGCTGGTGGTGTAGAGCGTGTAGCGGTCGTCCGAGGTGTCGTATTCACCGACTGCGGCCCGCGGTTCCATCGCGTTCGGGATCAGCCGGTTGTTGACGATATCGATCTCGGTGACATGGGCGGCGCCGGCGAACACCTTGTCCACTTCGGCCTCGTCGCCGATTTCCCAGTCGTAGCAAAGGTTGGTGCCGATCTCGTCATGCACCAGCGGCCCTTTGCCCAAAGCCTTGTCCATGTGGATGGACGCTTCGTGGGTCTGGTATTCGACGGCCAGCAACTCGGAGGCGTCCTTGGCCTGTTCCAGGGTCTCGGCGATCACCACCGCGACCTGATCACCGACATGGCGGACCTTGCCACGGGCGAGCGGGGGGTGCCCCGGCTCGTGCATTGGCGAGCCGTCCTTGTTGTGAACCTGCCAACCGCAGGGCAGGGAGCCGACCTCCATGTCTTCGCCGTTGAACACAGCGATGACACCAGGGGCGGCCTCGGCGGCGGCCTTGTTCATGCCTTTGATCGTGGCATGAGCATGGGGAGAACGGAGGATATACGCGTGGACCTGACCGGGCCGGTTGATGTCATCGGTATACCGGCCCTTGCCGGTCAGGAACCTTTTGTCTTCAACGCGCTTCACGGATGCGCCGATACCGGTTGCTCCGTCTGGCATGGTTTCACTCCCTGTTGCTAACCGCCGAGCTTATTTTTGATTTCCAGTTATCTGGATGCTCAGGCGGACATCGTGGTTTGTGCG
>CALAHL010000360.1 GCA_937891725.1 uncultured Rhodospirillaceae bacterium
CACGAATGAAGACACTTTTGAAATCTGTTAGTATGGCGGCCCTCGGCTTTGCCGGGCTGGGCACCGCGGGGACGGCTTCGGCCGAGACCCTGACGATCGTGTCCTGGGGTGGCGCCTATACAAAGAGCCAGGTCGAAGCCTACCATAAGCCTTGGATTGCCAAGACCGGCGATACCATCAATTCCGAAGACTACAATGGCGGACTGGCCGAGGTGCGTGCGCAGGTGGAAGCCGGCAACGTGACCTGGGATCTGGTTGATTTCGAGCTTTCCGACGCCGTGCGCGGCTGTGACGAAGGCATTCTCGAGATCCTGCCGATCGACGATCTGCCGGCCGGTGACGACGGCACCCCGGCGGTCGAGGATTTCATCTCCGGTACCCTGCACGAATGTGCGGTCGGCGAGATCGTCTGGTCGACAGTCTACGCTTACGACACCACCAAGCTGGCCACCGCTCCGACCACCATCGCGGACTTCTTCGACCTCAAGGGCTTCCCGGGCAAGCGCGGCATGCGCAAGACCCCGAAGGCAAATCTTGAGATGGCCCTGATGGCCGACGGCGTTCCGGCCGACAAGGTCTACGAGGCTCTGGCGACCCAGGCCGGTGTGGAGCAGGCGTTCGCCAAGCTCGACACCATCAAGAACGACACGATCTGGTGGGAAGCCGGCGCACAGCCGCCGCAGCTGCTGGCAGATGGCGAAGTCGTGATGACCACCGCCTATAACGGCCGCCTGTTCAACGCGATCGTCACCGAAGGCAAGCCCTTCGAGATCGTGTGGGACGGCCAGGTCTGGGACATCGACTTGTGGTCGATTCCGAAGGGTGCACCGAATAAGGATCGTGCTTGGGAATTCATCAAGTTCGCGACCGACACCACCCGTCTGGCGGATCAGTCCAACTACATCTCCTACGGCCCGGTTCGGAAGTCTTCGTTCTCCAAGGTGGCCCCGGAAATGCAGCCGCACATGCCGACGGCACCGGACAACTTCAAGAACCCGCTGCAGAACGACTTCGAGTTCTGGGCGGATTACGGTGACGAGCTGAACGAGCGTTTCAACGCCTGGCTCGCCAGCTAACACCTCATACCTGCGGGGGACGGCTCACCCTGTCCCCCGCACCTCATTTTTCGTCCGCTCTTTGCGTTTGACTGCAATTCGTCACGACCGTTTGGTCAGCTTTCGCATTTGTTCGTCACTTTCTCGCCCGTGGGTATCAAGATCCGCGGCTCTGAACCAGGAGGCCCGACGATGGTCGACGCAGCTGCTCCGTCCTCTGCACCTACAACTTCGCGGTCCCGCGATTTGGTGACGGCCGACGGCACGCCGCTCAAAGTGGCGCTCGCGCGGGCCACGCGCCTCAGCAAGCTGCGGGCGTTCCTTCTGGTCGCCCCGCTTCTGCTGTTCATCCTAGTGAGCTTCATCTTCCCAATCGTTCAGATGTTGTGGCGGAGCATCGACAATCCAGAGGTCACCGACGCGATCCCACAGACCGCCGCTCTTCTTGAAGACTGGAATGGCGAGGGGCTTCCGAGCGAACAGGTCTATGCCGCCTTTATCGAGGAGATCAGCGCCGACGGAAAACGTCAGGAAATGGGTCGAATGGGCGCCCGCCTCAACTATGAGGATGGCGGCTTCCGCTCGCTGATCAACAAATCGCAGCGGGGGGCTGGGGAGATCGCATCGGGTCCGACCCAATACGCGTTGATCGGTTTCGACGAAAAATGGGGCGATAAGGCCACCTGGGCCGAGCTCGATGAACTTGCGGACTCTCCCGGCTTTGCAGCCGCTTTCCCAGCGACCGCGGAGAAGCTGCGCGCCTGGGAAACCGGAAATTCCCCGTTCGCGGAAAAGACGCCTGCGCCGGATGTTTACGAGACCCTTTTCGAGGAGCTGTCCGGGTCCGGCAACTCCGCGGAAATCGCGCAGGTGGTTTCCCTGATGGGGGGTGTCGACAATCCGGTCGCCGACCTCCTCCAGCGGACCGCCGCCAACGCAGCCGACATCAAGGAGCGTCCCCTCAAATTCGCGTTGGCGGGCGTTGATAAGGACTGGAACAAACCTTCGACCTGGAAGGTCATAAAGTCGGTCTCGCCGCCGGTCACCGTGAGCTACTACCTGAACGCGCTGGATCGGACCTTCGACGCGAACGGCAACATCGTCATGCAGCCCGAGTGGAAGCAGATCTATGTCGATCTGTTTCTCAAGACGATTTACGTGTCGTTGGGCGTGACCCTGTGCTGCATCGTTCTGGCCTATCCGATCGCGCATCTTCTGGCGATCCTGCCGCCGAAATACTCGAACCTGCTGCTGATCCTGGTTCTGCTGCCGTTCTGGACCTCATTGCTGGTGCGCACGACATCCTGGATCGTGCTGCTTCAGAGCCAAGGCGTGGTCAACGACGTGCTGTTTTTCCTTGGGATCGTCGACAACGAAAGCCGGCTTCAGCTGATCTATAATATGACCGGCACAGTGATCGCGATGACCCATATTCTGCTGCCGTTCATGGTGTTGCCGCTCTATTCGGTCATGAAGACCATCTCACCAAGCTACCTGCGGGCGGCTCGGTCTCTGGGCGCAAACCCGCTGATCGCGTTCGTGCGGGTCTACATGCCGCAGACGGTGCCGGGGATCGGTGCCGGCTCCATTCTCGTCTTCATTCTGGCCATCGGGTACTACATCACGCCGGCCTTGGTCGGCGGTCAGGACGGACAGCTGATCTCGAACTTCATCGCCTACCACATGCAGAAGTCGCTGAACTGGGGCATGGCCGCCGCCTTGGGAACGATCCTGCTGGCGGGCGTGCTCGCGATGTACTGGCTGTACGACCGCCTGGTCGGCATCGACAACATGAAACTCGGCTGAGGAGGCACGTCATGGCGATCCCTGTTTACGCGGGCCCCCTTGAGCGGGTTTGGTACTATCTCTACCGCTTCATTTGCGGTTGCATCTTCCTGTTCCTGATCCTGCCGATCCTGGTGATCATCCCGCTGTCGTTCAATGCGGAGCCGTACTTCACCTTCACACCGGAGATGCTGAGTTTCGATTCCGCAGGCTATTCGATGCGCTGGTACCAGGACATGATCAACAATGAACGGGGAGAGGCCACCGGTACCACAGACACCGCCCCGCGCCCTACGGCCACCC
>CALAHL010000361.1 GCA_937891725.1 uncultured Rhodospirillaceae bacterium
CCGTCAAGAGCGAGGCGATCAGGCAGCCGACGGTCGTCATGGCCGCGCCCTGAAAGGCCGGAAAGACCGCCATGTCGGCCCTGCTCATTCCAATGACAGACATCAAGGCGAAGTCCCGTTTCTTGCGCACGACGCTGAGCCACTGCAGAAGAAATCCCGTGATGATGAAGGCTGAGGCCGACAGCACCAGCACGATCGTGAAGATCTGCCGCAAGCCGGTTTCCAGCTTCAGGATGCGGTCGACCTGGTCGGTCATCAGACGGGTGTCGAAGCCGTAGGCATCCAGCCTGTCGCGCAATGCCGGAGCGCCGGCCACCTCGGGCGCATAGATGCGCAAGGACTGCCAGATCACGGTTTCGATTGGCAGAACCACGGTCGGATCGTCCGTCTCGAAGGTCAGCCATTCCCGAAACCCGAGTAGCGTCTCGGCGGATACGAAGGCGTTGACACCGGGCCATCTCTGCTCATCCAGCACGCCCACGATCTGCAGTTCGACCGCGATACGCTCGGGGTTGGACCCCGTGGGGGTGCGCGCAAGCAGAAGGGATACGCGCTCGCCCGCTGCAACCTCCAGCTGATCGGCCGCACGGGCGGTCAGCACGGCTTCCAGATGTCCGGGGGCGTCGGTCAGAACCCCTGCCATGACCGGGTCGCCCGACGCAGTGGTCCGGAGGTTGAGGTCGATTGTGGCCCCCCTGCCTTCTGTCTTGCGGGCGCGTTGGGTCGATACGAAAAACGACGGCTCCGGGACGACGAACCCGGTCTCGGGCCAGTCCGCGATCGCAAGAAGGTCGGTGGCGGTGATCCGGTTTTCCCCGACGATCACGATTTCGCGGTTCCGGATGTCGCGGGCAAGATCCCGGGCCCAGGTTTCCACCAAGCCGACCCGTAACGTGTGCAAGACGACCGGAGGGGCAATCAAAGCCGCCAGCAGTATGATGCCGACAAGTGTCAAGAAACGATCATGGACCAGATCGGCAACCGCAAAACGGATAGCCATTCTGGGCCCGGCCGAGCTGGAACCGAAACTTGAGAGATCAGCCATGCGCGCGTCCCGCGAGCGACATGGCGGAATGTGCCAAGACTGAACCCGTGATCTCGGCAGTTGCGAAGCCCGCCTTGTGGGCCGCAAGGGTATCATGGGTGGCGGCTATGATGGCTGTCCCCTCCTCCGAGGCGACCGATGCGAGGGTCCGCATGACGCGCCCGGCGGTCTCTTCGTCCAAGCCCGCCGTTGGCTCGTCGGCAATCAGCAGAACCCGGGGAACCGACAAGCCCGCCAGCAAAGACACACGCTTGCGCTGCCCGCCGGAGAGCTCGGCACGCCGCTTGCCAAGGTGGTCGGAAAGGTCAAGCGCTTGCGCCAAAATCCCTAGCCTCTCCCGCGCTGAGCGATCACCGGCGATGCCGGAAAAATGTAGAGGGGCTTCAATATGTTCGCGTGCCGTCAGAAACGGGAGGATACCGCCGTTCTGCGGTACGTAGCCGATTGGTCCTCGGCGTAGCAAAGGCCCAAACTCTGCCCCAACCCCGAGGTCCATGGCGTCCGAGGTATCGTCCAGCCGAAAATCAAATTTCTCAAGGCTTTGGGGGCGGCGTAGGAGGGCAAGAACCTCGAGCAGGGTCGACTTGCCGCAGCCCGACGGCCCCGTAACCGCCAGGCATTCTCCGCGGCCCAATGTCAGAACGGAGACATCTAGCTCCAGCCGCGTTTCAGCCTCTTCGCCGGCGGTGATTTGCAACGCCTTGATGTAAAGCACCGGGGTCACGGCAGATCTCGGAGCGGTAGCGGATAGACCTGTTCCTCGGGGGAGCGATCATCCAAGATGATCCAGCCATCCTCGGTAGAATAGATGGTCAGGTAAGACGCCAGCTTGGCCTCGACCTCTTCCAAAAGCTGTTCGCGGCTCGTCTGGCCAAGACTGTCCCAAGTGCTTGGTGTCATGTTGATGAACCGCGAACCGTAGGGCAGGTTTTCGAGATAGCTGGGAAGAAAACTGCCGAACGTAGGATCGACAGCGGTTGCGCCCGCTTCGGCCTGCACCGACGAGAAGAAATCGCCGATCCCAAGTTCCTTCTCACGCAACCGTGTGATGATATCCTCAAGGCGGCTTGCAAGATCGCTCAGCTGTTCCCGGGTAACGAAGACACTGACCTCGAGCGACCGGCGCTCGGGGTTGGCGATATCCCGGTCCACTGCCCAACCGCGGTAGAAATCTGGCGCCTCAACCCCGGACAGCGCACCCAGATATTCCGTCTGGTAGCGATACAATTCGCTGGCTACCGCCGCTGCGACCAATGGGGCGTCGTCTTCGTCTTCGAGAACAACAGGCCCACCGGCGCTTATGGCCGCGATGAAGGGGTCGTCCAGGGGACTTGCGGGCTGGCTCAATCGGCCGACATCGGACAATTGGCTCAATTGGTCGATGACAAGGCCCGCAACCAGTTCGAGCGAATCCGAGAACGCCTGTTCCGTTTCTCCGCGCACGCTGAAGTACTTCGAGATCGCAGAGTCTCCCGTTTGCGATAGCCGGGAATAGAGCTGCTGACCGCGCTGCGTGTCGTCATAACCTTCGGTCCTTTGACTGACGGATGCGGCCTGCTCGGTCTGCATATGCAACACAAACAGAGTGATGTTGCGTTGTGCAGCGAGAGCGTTGATCGTTTCGGGGCCCATCTGGCTATTGGCCGCCAGGATGTCTCCAACGGACCTTGGAGAGGCATCGGTGATCAGGAACACCAGCCTTGTATCGACTTCGCCCCAGTTCAGGTCGCTGATCGCGAGGTCGATCCCCGCGAAAGCATCCTCGCGCCAGTTTTGCGTTGACGCCGTGGCCGGTTGCATCTCGGCGACATTCGAAAACAATGTCTGACTTTCCGCAGGGGCCCCAAAATCCCGATAGATCCGGCGCAGATATCCAACGTTTTCAGCGGCATTGGTATTGTCCCGAAATCCGACGAGGGCGAAATCGAATTGTTCCTGCAGGCCACGTTCGGCAAGACCGGAGGCGATGTCGCGCACAAAGGTTCTCGTGCGTTCGATGTAGGGGCCCATCGATTGCGTGGTGTCGATGACGAAGGCGACACCTACCCTGAAATCGCGTGCGTCCGCTTCGACCGACATACGGTCCTGGCCCACCGGCTCGGATCTGGCCACGTCGCTTTCGGTGCTTTCACGGTTCAGTGCCGCCAATTGCAGGATCGTTACATCACCGTGCGTATCGGTGCTCGTCCGGACAAAGTCGAGGACCGGCATCAGATAGGGACGTTCGGCGGTGTCGACGGCTAAAGATGGTTCGATCGCGACGATCCGGGCAGGATCATAGCTGCCGTCCTCGATCTGTTGGTATATGTCCTGCATCGCCTCGGCCGATCCCTCCTCGAGGTCGAGAAGGTCGAGAACGTCGTCTTCCGTCGCAAAAAAGACTGTCCGGTCCCGCCCGGTATTGGGCGCATAGGACATGACCAGCATGGTGCGCCAATCCTCGGTCCGCGAGGCCTCGACCCAACCATCCGCACCCCGCGTACTGCGGCCCACGGCCAGCATCGGATTGGACGGATCGCCGGCCTCGGCATAGACGTAGAGAACCGAAAAGGAAGGAAGCGGGCTGGTGATGCCCGCGGCATCGGTGAGCACGGCGCCCGGCCGGCTGAGGATCCGGCGGGCCCGGTCGGCGAAGGCCAGCGGCTCGGTCAGGTCCGACAGCGCCGGAAGCGACGCCACGGGCGCGCGCTCGGGCTCTGGCTCGGGCTCTGGCCCGGGCCCAGGCTCAGGCTCAGGCTCAGGCTCAGGCTCAGGCTCGGGCTCTGGCGCGGGCCCAGGCTCAGGCTCAGGCATCTGCTCGGGCACAGCCGCTGCGGGAAACGCGGGCAGCGCCTCCTCGATCACGGCGATGGCCGCAGCAAGGCGTTCTTGCCGGTCCGCCATCCGCGAGTCCCGCTCCTGCAATGCCACAGTCAGTTCGGCCAATCGCGCCTGAGCAGCGCCTTCGGTTTCGTCGCCGAAAGGTTCCGCCTCGGACGCTTCCACCTGAGCGGCAAGCTGATCGAGCAGGGCTGTCACCTCCTCGACGTCGGCCGATTGGGCGGACACGCGCAGCGGCATGGCTGCTATCAGGAGGAGCGCGAGCAGGGAAAGAGCTGGAACGCGCATCAGAACACCTCTCTGAACTGGCTGAGAACGAAGGCGAAGCCATCGTCGATGGACCATACAAGCGTGAAGGCCCCGGTCTCGGCGACACGCAGCATCGTGGTCCGCGTATCGAGCACGCGGATCACCATGTCGGGTTCTGGCGCTGGCTGGGAATACAACGTGGCCTGTGCCTCAAGTACGGCGAGCGCGATGTCGGGCCGGGTACCCGGGGGAATTCCCGTGGGC
>CALAHL010000362.1 GCA_937891725.1 uncultured Rhodospirillaceae bacterium
TGCCCAAGAAACCGTTCAGCAACCTTTGAATATCCACCGTTTATCTGCCTTTCATACCGTGTCCCGGCTCCAGATGGGGAGGCGGTATGGAGGTTTTCAAGGCTTGAAGCTTCTGACAGCTGGATTTTGGATCACGGTCACGCGCAAGTGACCTCGGGTCAGGAAAACGGGTGATCGATAGGGTTCTCACCCGTTCACTTCCCGGTCAGGATACCGGTTAAGGCAGATGCACAAGAGGCTTTCTCATGACCAAAACGGAAGTCGCGCGACTGGACGTATTGGGAGATCGCGCGCCGACCTACGCCATCGTGGGTGAGGTCGATCTCGTGGTGGTCCGGTTCGACGACGAGGTTTCGGTGTTTTATGGCAGATGCCTGCATCGCGGCGCGCTGATGGCCGATGGCTTCGTGCGCGGCGACAATCTGATCTGTGGTGTGCACGACTGGGACTATCGCCTCGACACCGGGGTCTCTGAATACGCCAATGAGGAGAAGCTCCCGAAGTTTAAGTCCTGGGTTGAGGATGGCTCGGTTCTGGTCGACGCGGAGGAGATCGAAGTCTGGGCCAAAGATAACCCACAGCCATTCGATCGCGACGCTTATCTGGGGCTGTATGCGGATACCAGCCATGGCACCGAGGAGGAGCCGTACAACGGCTTGATCCAGAGCTATGCCCGCGATGGCTTGTCCAAGACGGGTCACCATGGTTTGGTCGATGCGATGGGTGTTCCGCGCATCCAATTGCCGGATTGGGACGATATCCAGATAATCACCGCCCAGCTGCATCGCGGGCCGCTGCTGGAAGAGGAACCGGTCGGCACCGAAGTGGTGATCGGCCCGAACGCGCAGAAACCTCTGCGGTTGGATATCCCTCTGTTTGTCTCCGACATGAGCTTTGGTGCCTTGTCCGAACCGGCGAAGGTGGCTTTGGCGCGCGGCGCCGAGTTGGCGGGTACCGGCATCTGTTCGGGCGAGGGCGGCATGCTGCCGGAGGAGCAGGCGGAGAATTCCCGCTACTTCTACGAACTCGCCTCGGCACGTTTCGGTTTCACCTGGGAGAAGCTTGCGGATGTGCAGGCGTTTCATTTCAAGGGTGGGCAGGGGGCCAAGACCGGGACCGGCGGCCATCTGCCGGGTGCCAAAGTGAAGGGCAAGATCGCCGAGGTGCGTGGCCTTCAGGAAGGGCAGGACGCGATTTCGCCGCCGCGGTTTCCCGACTGGACCGAGGTTTCACAGATCAAGGACTTCGCGGATCAAGTGCGCGACCGCACCGGCGGGATTCCGATCGGCTACAAGCTCTCGGCCCAACATATCGAGAAGGATCTCGACGCGGCCCTCGAAGTCGGGGTCGACTACATCATCCTGGACGGGCGCGGTGGCGGTACCGGCGCTGCCCCGGTTATCTTTCGCGACAACATCTCGGTCCCGACGATCCCGGCCTTGGCGCGGGCGCGGCGACATCTGGATCGCTTGGGACGCGGCGACATCACGCTGGTGATCACCGGCGGTCTGCGAAAACCGGCGGATTTCGTGAAGGCACTTGCGCTGGGAGCGGACGCGATCGCGATCTCCAATTCGGCCATGCAGGCGATCGGCTGTATCGCCATGCGGGCCTGTCATACCAACAACTGTCCGGTCGGGATCGCAACCCAAAAGCCGCATCTGGTCTCGCGTCTCGTGGTTGAGCAATCGGCGCTGCGGCTCAAGAACTTCTTCGACGCCTCGGTCGAGCTCATGCAGGTGATGGCACGGGCTTGCGGCCACGATCACCTGTCCGGCTTCAATATCGAGGATCTGACGACCTGGAAAAAGGACATGGCCGAGCTGTCAGGCGTTTCCTTTGGCGGCGTGACCTAAGGAGCCTGTTGGCGCGGAGCGCGCTCTTTTCATACCCCGGACCAGAGTTGGTCGAGATCGAAACCGATGTGGATCTAGTCTAAAACCGGGCGAGGATCAGAGGATCATCGAGGCGGACGCAGCCATGGCACCCAGCAGCACCGCGTAGATGCCGACAAGCACCTGCCAGGAGCTCGAGTTGCGATGGTATGCACGGATCATATCGTCGCGGGTCATGTGTCGTCTCCCTCAGGTCATGCGTTGAACGGTGTTCCGTCAGAGGCTTTGCTTTGCCTGGGAACGCGTCTTCCATACCCCCCCCACTTAATGAATTCCACAGACGGGTCAATGATTTTCTAAGCGCCCGGCAATGGCCAATATGCATAGCTGACAGACTTCGAGTGCATAGCTAAAAATGCAAATTAAATCAGTGCATTAAGATCATAGTTAAAGAGCTCATTTTAGCTATTTGATGCACCAGAGCCTACCCGTCCTTCACCACCATCGGCCGAGGGAAGTCGTAGAAGCATTCGGAGCCGGTTTCGGTGATCCGAAAGCATTCCGAAATCTCGATCCCGCAATCGTCCAGCATCAACCCTGGAATCATATGGAAGGTCATGTTCGGCTGGATCACGGTCTCGTCGCCGGGTCGCAGGCTCATGGTGTGCTCGCCCCAATCCGGCGGATAGTTCAGACCGACGGAATAGCCGATCCGGCTCTCCTTTTCGAAGCCGGACTTCGCCAGCACCCGGCGCCATGCCAGCTCCACCTCGGCACAGGTCGCGCCCGGCTTGGCAGCGTCCAGGGCGGCAGCGATCCCGTCGCAGATCACGTCGCTGGCGTCCTGAAGCTTCTGCGGCGGTTTTCCGAGCGAGACGGTGCGCGCCATCGGACAATGGTAGCGGCGGCGCACGCCCGCCAACTCCAGGATCGTCGCTTCACCGGTCTTGAACGGCGCATCCGACCAGGTGAGATGCGGGGTGGAAGCGCCGAACCCGGTTGGAAGCATTGGCACGATCGCGGGATAGTCTCCGCCGATCCCGTCGATACCCTTGATCGACGCCTCATAGATCGCCGCCACCGCGTCGCATTGTCGGATCCCAGGCGTCACCGCCTCGATCCCGATCCGCATGGTGTGCTCAATGATCCGGGCGGCGTCGCGCATGTAGGCGAGTTCCGCCTCCGACTTGATCGACCGACACCAGTTGACGACGCCTTGGCCATTCTGGAACGTGCAGTTCGGCAAACCGCTCTTCAGGTGCTCGTAGCCCATCGGCGAGAAGTAATAGCTGTCCATCTCCAGCCCGACCGTGCCGCTGGCGATGCCCCGTCGGGACATTTCCTCGGCCACCCAGTCCATCGGGTGCCGGTCCATCTGCTGAACGTAATGGTCCGGATATCCGAGGATATTTCCGTGATCGAGATATGTGGTG
>CALAHL010000363.1 GCA_937891725.1 uncultured Rhodospirillaceae bacterium
CATAGTCAGCAAGCTGCCCAGTATGAGGACACCGATGAAATTTCCGACCAGCAGAAGATAGAATGCGACCGGTACGATCCGATCGACAATATCCTGCGGAAGAAGGTAGATGACCGGTGATGCAAGCGCGGTCATCGTGGTGCCAAAAATCAACAAATCCAGCAGACTTGCATCTCGCTTTCGGCG
Source organism: uncultured Rhodospirillaceae bacterium (assembly GCA_937891725.1). Taxonomy (GTDB): domain Bacteria; phylum Pseudomonadota; class Alphaproteobacteria; order Thalassobaculales; family Thalassobaculaceae; genus JANSYC01. The sequence goes on from CALAHL010000363.1 coordinate 187, forward strand.
GTCGAGCCATATTCGAAACAGGATAGAGCCGACCCCATGGATGGTAAGCGACAAAATGCCGACCATTGCCCCGGCGCCACCGAGTTGCATCCGGGTCGCCGATGCGAGTGCTGTCGCGATAATCGCGGAAATCGGGCCACCGAAGACGGCGGACAGCAGAATTGGTGCGCCACGGGCATCGAAGATAACACCTGGGAGCAAGGTGATCGGCAGATACATCACAACCGATGCCGCCGCACCGAATCCAACTCCGAAGAGGATCTGCCGATAGACCGCCGGCATCTGCCCGGTTCCAGGCCTAAGTGCGACGTAAAAAACGAACACCAGCGAGAGAACGCCGAGATTGCTGATCAGTTCCAGGAACGTTTGACCCATGCTCTTTCGCCCTTGACCCGATCCTGCCAAAATATGCCATCTGCGGACCCGGTCCAGGTTATCGCCAGGGCAGTCGAATTATGATTTAAAAAAATCAATAAATGCGTGCATTCCTCATCGCACACAAACTATAAGCGCAAATATTTGATATTACTAGCTTCCTGACAATGTGTTTCGATACCAATCGTTAGAGGGGCGCAACTGTAGTTAGGCGACTCCGAAGCCGCACCACGAACACCAAATCACGGACTATGCTTGGCACGTGAACGAGATCGGGAACCTCTGGACAACGGCCATCACCGGAGTCTGGATGCATGCAGGATGTCTGCAGGGGCTCTCCTCACAAGGGAACAGGAAATCATGGCCGTCGAGATTGAACGCAGGTTTTTGATGGATGAGGTGCGGTTCAATCGCGCGATCGGGCGCGGCGTGGTCGCAAGCCGTCGGTCCTTCCTGCAAGCCTATCTCAGCGCCACCGGCCCCTCGGCAATTCGGGTGCGTGTCGTCACAAATCCCGGTGGTGAGATGTCGGCGCGGCTGACCGTGAAGTCGGCCGGTGCCGGTATGACGCGGGACGAATTCGAATACCCCATTCCGGTTCAGGATGCGTTGGACATGATGAAAACGGTGCGGGTCGGTCGGGTG
>CALAHL010000364.1 GCA_937891725.1 uncultured Rhodospirillaceae bacterium
GGTATCCCGAGAACATCTCGCCGCCGACCTCGTAGTCAACGACCTCTCCTGCCGATGCGAGCGATGGAATAAGCGCGACCACCGCCGCGATAAACAGCTTGTTCATGAAAACCTCCCGAACTCTTAAAGCCTCCGGTGACGAACTGTATCCGGTTCACCCTCATTCATGACCTAGGGTGATGAGGCCGGTGCTGCAAGGCGCATCGTGCAGATCGATGCTGTGGCCTAAGCTGCGCGGCATACCGCATGCAACGCCAGGGAGGATACAATGGCAAAGAAGGGTCCCGCGACCGGGTACAAGGTGCTCCCACAATTCGGCAAGGAAAACCAAGAATGACCGAGAGCAAAAGCAAGGTCGGGTTCATCGGACTTGGACTGATGGGCTCCAGCTTCGCCAAAAACCTTCAGAAGGCGGGGCATAGCCTCGTCGTGAACGATCTGCGCCGTGAGGCGGCGGCGGATCATCTGGTGGCGGGTGCGGTCTGGGCGGACACGCCAAAGGCCGTCGCCGAGGCGGCCGATGTTGTGCTGGTCTCGCTGCCCGGGCCGCCGGAAGTCGAGGCGGTGGCGCTCAACCCCACCACAGGGCTGATCACCGGCTTGAAGCCGGGGTCGGTGGTCTTCGACCTGTCGACCAACTCCCCGGTCTCGGTCCGCAAGGTCCAGGCAGCACTGGCAGAAGCCGGGGTTCAGTTTCTGGACGCCCCGGTCAGCGGGGGTCCGAAGGGGGCTGTCTCCGGCAAACTGGCGATCTGGGTCGGCGGGGATGAGACCACGTTCGACGCCCATCGCGCAGTGCTCGACGCCCTTGGCGATCAGGTCCGGTATATCGGTCCGATCGGGGCCGGTTCCGTCGCCAAATTGGTGCACAACAGCGTCGGCTATGCGGTCCAGATGTCTCTGACCGAAGCCTTCACCGCCGGGGTCAAAGCCGGCGTGCCGCCGACCGCCCTGTGGCAGGCGATCCGTCAGGGGACGCGCGGTCGGCAACGCACCTTCGACGGTCTGGCCGAGCAGTTCCTGGTCGACAGCTACGATCCGCCGTCGTTCCAGCTGCGGCTTGCCCACAAGGACGTTTCGCTTGCCTGTCAGCTCGGCCGGGATGTGGGCGTCCCGATGCGGATGATCAATCTGGTCCAGGAAGAGATGACGGAGGCCCGCAACCGGGGCTGGGACGCGCTCGACTCCCGCGTGTTCCTCAAACTCCAGGCGGAACGGGCCGGGGTGGAGATCCGCGAGGATCCCGCCGCCCTGAAAGCCATTCTCGACAGCGAGTGACCTGACCGGCCGTCCTTCCCAACCCTCCCCGTCCGTGCAAGCGTTCCGAAAACACGCACGGGGAGGACGACTATGGCCAACGATCTTCTGTTCGGAATTCAGACCAACGGGATCAAGCACACCCACGCCGATCCGATGCCCGATGTGGACACCCGCTTCGCCATGGTCCGTGAAGCGGGCGTGTTCGACTATGTCGACAAGACCCCGGACCCGGACCAGATTGAGGATTTCCTCGCCGCCCGCGACAAATACGGCCTCCCGGTGCGAGGCAGCGGCTGGTTCTACACATTGGGCGAGGACGACGCCTTGCTGGAGACCAATCTGGCAACCGCCCGGCGTCTCGGCTCAATCGTCCACAACACCCAGATCAAGCTGCGCCATGCCGACGGCCACGTGGTGACGGATGAGGAGGTAGCCGACGCCTACCTGCGGGCGGCAGAGCTGGGCGACAGATACGGCTGCACGCCCTGCTTCGAGATCCATGTGAACATGTGGTCCGAGGATTTTCCCCGGGTGGCCCGGGTCGGGCGGATGGTCGAGGCGCGCGGGGCCGAGTTCAACATCACCCTCGACCACAGCCATGTGATCTTCAAGATCGACAATCCCGCGGAGCAAAAGATCTTCGAGACCGACAAAAAGATCGCCTCCGGCGAGCTCAATCTGGACCCGTTTCAGGACGGCAATGTGATCGCCGAATGGGTCTCCGCCGGGTGGGTCCGGCATTGCCACGCCCGGGCCGCGATCCCCAACAACCCGCGCAACACTCCGGCACGTCACCCCGATGGCAGCGTCGGTCGCGGCATCCAGTACCCGTTCAAGCGCCCGGCGCCCGGTGAGTACCACGCCGACTGGGATGAAGCCGCATTGGAGCCCTGGAAGGAAGGGATTCGGATTCTCATGCGCCATCACGCCCAGGACCCGAAGGCCAAACTGGGCCAGATCTCGACCGAGTTCATTCCGAACACGGATTATGGTGAAGGCTGCCGGTATTCCCTGTTCGAGCAGGCCATCGCCTGTGTCGAATGGATGCGACGGGAGTGGTCGGATATCCGATCCAAGCGCTAACCCATTTTTTGGCGCAGCCAGTCGGTCAACCGTTCCATCAGCAAGACGATTACGAAGATCGCCAGAATGATCGTTGCCGCCTTCGGATACTGGAACAGCTCGAAGGCCGACTTAAGCTCCTGGCCGATGCCACCGGCGCCAACAATCCCCAACACCACCGAGGACCGTACCGCGAGCTCAAGGGCGAACAGGCTGGTGTTGATGAAGGACGGCATGCAGTTCGGAACCACCGAGGCGAACAGAATGTCGATCCGTCGCGCGCCCACCGCCTCCAAAGCTTCACGCGACTTCGGATCGGACTCTTCCATCGCCTCCGCGAAAAACCGACCGCAGAAGCCTGCGGTGTCGACGATGATGGTCAGTGTGCCGGCGATCGCACCTAGCCCAACGGCGGAGACGAAGAACAACGCCCAGACCAGATCCGGCACCGTCCGAAACAGCGAGACGAGAGCGCGCGAGATCCATCGCCCCATATTCAAAGGACTGACGTGCTTTGCCGCAAGCCACGCCAGTGGGAAGCTCACCAGCACCCCGAAGACGGTCCCGACCAACGCGATCTGAAGGGTTTCCAGCAGCCGCAGGCCCATGCGGCCCAAAAAGGCCGGATCGGTGTCGGGCGGGACCATTCGGTCCAGCAGACTTGCCATCCGGGGAAGTGCGCCGATCAACCGGTCCGGGCCAGGGGCCACCTCACCGATTGAGGCGATCAGGACGGCCCCCAGGGCCACAAGAACGGTGAATCTAACGGGCGTCAGTCGCGGCCAACGTGCAAGCTCATGGCTCGAGACAACGTGAGGCACACGCAGCGGGTCAGTCACGGTAGATCGCCTCCAAGTCCGAGGCCCGCAGATGAACGGTGGGGGAATCCAACACAACCCGACCGGCTGCGAGACCGACGACCCGGTCGGAGTAGTCAAGTGCATGCTGCAAATCGTGAGTCGTAAAAACCAGAGTTGCGCCGCGCTGCTCCGCCAATCCGTGAAACACGCGCATGACCTCGGCCCCAGCGACCGGATCGAGGCTGGCGGCAGGTTCGTCCGCTATCACCAGTTCCGGTCGATGGACCAATGCTCTGGCAACCGCCACCCTTTGGGATTGGCCACCAGACAAGGTATCGGTCCGGTCAAGAGCGCGGTCCGACAGCCCGACCGCCGCCAGCGCGTCCAAGGCATCCGCGCGCAACTGTTTCGGGGCGAGCGCCTGGCTCCAGGCACGCCAGCCGTAGCCTTGGCCCAGTGCGCCATTGACGACATTCGAAAGCGCGCTCGTTCGCCCCACCAATCCGTGGAACTGAAACACGAATCCAAGCCGACGGCGGAGCGCTGCGCGCTGCCGCCGGTTCGGTTGTTCCGAAAAGCGCTGGCCGAGAATCTCGACCGTACCGTCTCCGAACGGCAGCAGTCCGACGAGACACCGGAGCAAGGTGGACTTGCCCGCGCCGTTTGAGCCGACAAGAGCGATCCGCTCACCACGTCGCGCCGAAAAATCCACCGCCTCCAGGACCCGAGAGCCGGTGTTGAATTGTTTGCCCAGGCCCCGCGCCTCAAGCACGATTGGCGGGCAGCTCCCTTGTGTCACCTGGTCTAAGGGCGCCCGAACCTGTGCTCCGGCGCCGACCCACACCTGTTCGTTCAATTGCCGACGAAGTCGGTGACAGTGTCTACGCCAATGGTCTTATACATCGACCGGACATAGTCGTAGTCGGCATCGTCGACCTTCGACAGGAAGAAGCCGCCCTTGAACTTCTGATTGTCTTCGCCCTTCAGCATGGCCGCCATCAGAGCGGCCCCATCTTCGACAAACGCCGTCTTGACCTTATCGACCACCGATTGGTCGAGCCCGCTCCGCACCACCAGAATGTCGTTAGGCAGGTCGCGGCCGCGCGCCACCACGGTGAAGGCCACATCCGGATAGGCATCCCGGGCCCGCTGAAGATGGCCGAAATTCATTCCGATCGCTTCGATATCGCCCCGGATCAGGGCCTCGATCGCCACGTTTCGCGAGATGATCTTCGCCTCATAATCGGAGCCGTACTGAAGCCCCATATCGGTCAGCGCCTGCGCCGGGCCGAGATGCTGGGAGGTGGAGCCGACAGACCCGAACGCCACCGCCTTGCCCTTCAAGTCGGCGACGCTGCGGATCGGGCCGTCGGCCAGGGTCACGACCTGCGCGAAGTAGTCCGGTCGCTGCCACGCCACCACGATCCTGGCATCGGTCAGTTCCTTGATCACCACATATTCGGCGGGCCCGGTCAGCACGAAATCGACCTGATCGGCCTTCAGGGCCTCGACCGCAGCGGTCCGGTTTCCGACCGGAAACAGTTGAACGTCGAGACCGGTCGCGGCTTCCAACGCCGCCTCGAACGGACCGAACTCCTGCTGGAGAGCTTCCAGACCCTCGATGTCGGTCACGGCAAAGCGGATCTCGTCGGCTGCGGAAGCCTGCAGGGGCAGGATGGCGGGGGACAGGGATACGGCCAGTCCTAGGGCCACGGCGAGCGCGCGAAACATCGGATATTCTCCTCAAAAAGGGAGCGGGCCGGCTCAAATGGGCCGGCGCTCTGCTTCTCATTCCGGGAGTGGAGTATCACGGGGACCGGGTCGGTCCGGTGACAGTGGCGTTTCAGATCGGTGGCATTCTCGCGAATATTTGACGTCGGCGAAGCGCCGCGGCAGGAATGACTTGGTTTCGGATTCCGCGCGATCAGCTGCGGCGCGCCGCAACCCGGGCCGCCCACCAGACGAGGGCGGCACCGACCAGCCCCAGCACACCGGTCGCGGCGAAGGTGGCGGAATAGGTGCCGGTCAACGCGAACACCGTCGAGAACACCACCGGGCCGGCCAAGACGCCCGCGAATGTCACGAACAGCACGCCGCCGGTCGCATGTCCGATCCGACCCGGCGGGCTGATCCGGGCCGCCTCGCTTGCGAACACGCCGTTCCAGCCGACCGCCACGATCCCGAAAAAGAAGAAGAACACCAGTACCGCAAGATGCGGCCAGTCCGCCGAAAGCTGCGAGGCGATCACCGAACCGATGGTATTGGTCAGCCCGATGAAGATCAGCACGATGGTCCCCGCCCGAAACCGGTCCGCGACCACCCCCCACCCGACACGACCGATCACCCCGGCCACCTGGACACAGGACAAGGCGACCCCGGCGGTTATCAGTGTCCAACCCGCCTCCTCGACCAGCACCGTCACCGTGAACGAAGTCAGCGACAACTGAATCGCCGCGAAACACAGCCCGGTGAAGGCCAGGCATCGCAAGGGAAAGTCCGACAGCACCAGACGCAGCCCGGCAAACGGATCCCGGATCACCCGTACGTCCGGATCCCGGTTTGCATCCCACTTGGCGCGAAACGGCTGCATGGCCAGAAACAGGGCCAGCCCAAGCCCTCCCACCACCAGCATTGTCGGCTGCCACCCGAATTCCAGCGCCAGGGGCGGCCCGATCAGACTTGCCAGGACCCCGCCCAGGGGAACGCCGGTAAATCGGATCGAAAACACCAGATTGCGGTTGCTGGGCGAGGCCACCCGGCTCAACAGATCAAGGGCGGGCGGGTTCATCGCCCCGTATCCCAGACCGGTCACCACCGACCCCACGATCATGATCCAGGGGACGCCGCTCATCATGATCAGATGACCGGTCGCGAGAAACACCAGGCTCATCTGGCTGGTGCGCCACGCCCCCAGCCGTTGCACCAGGGATCCCGCGAACAGACTCGAGGTCATGCCGCCCAGATACGCGATGGTGAACTGATAGCCGACCAGCGAGGAAGAGACCCCCATTTCGTCGGCAACAGCAGGCGCGATAGCCGGAATCCACAGCATGGCCGTCGCGGCCAGGGTCATCACCATGGTGGTGAAGAACAGCACGATCGCGAGATCGAACCGGGTTGGCTTCGTCGCTTGCGGTTCGTCCGGGGGCGGGGCGCTGGATTCGGTTGTCATAATCCAACCCTACACCGCCCGAAATCTTTTGCACCTGACCAGCCGGGCATGAGTGTCGTACGATCCTGCAATCGTGCTACCGACTCATATCTGATCCCCCAACCGCCCGGCTTGGAGAGCGCCATGTCTGCACGCACACGCGGGTACACGGCCAATATTTTCGAAAAACTGGCAGAGGCGCCGTCCTCGACCGAAACGTTCGAATCGAGCCTTTGGCATGCCAAGGCACCGGCGGCGCCCGAAACCGGACCGGTCGAGGGCGACATTGAGGTCGATGTGGCAGTCGTCGGAGGCGGTTTCCTCGGCGCGTCGACGGCCCTGCATCTGGCGGAATCGGGTGTCGACGTGGCGTTGATCGAGGCCGATGAAGCCGGGTTCGGGGCATCCGGTCGCAATACCGGGTTCGTCGTGCCCAACCTCCTGACAGGGCTCGACCCGCGCGTGATGAAAGACACTTTGGGCCCGGATGTCGGCGACCGTCTGTGCCGCATGTTGGGAGAGGCCGGCGAGTTGGTGTTCGATCTGATTGAGAAACACGGCATCGAGTGCCAGTCCAGCCAGTCGGGCTGGATCCAGCCGCTGCATTCCCCCGAGAAACGGGCTTGGCTTGAGGATCGGGTTGCCCAATGGCAGGCCATGGGCCGACCGGTGAAAGCCCTCTCCCGTGAGGAAGCGATAGCTGAGACCGGATCGGAGGGTTATCACGGCGCCTTCCTCGATCCGACCGGCGGGCACCTCAACCCGCTCGCCTATGTCCGCGGACTGACGGCGGCGGCGATCAAGAACGGCGCGAAAGTGTTCAGCTCGTCTCGGGTCGGGGAGATGACAAAGGACGGCAAGAGCTGGCTGCTGCGGATTGAGGGTGGCGGCACCGTTCGGGCCAACCGCATCCTGTTGACCACCAATGTCTCGGGCCAGGGTCTCTCAAAACCCGCCGAGGGGACCCAGTTCCCGATCACTCTGTTCCAGGTGGCAACGGCCCCGCTCGATCCGGAGCTGCGCAAATCGGTCCTGCCGAACAACCGCAGCTCGGCCGACACGCGCAAGGATCTGATTGCGTTCCGCTGGACCCCCGACAATCGGATCGTGACCGGTGGACTGCTGGCGTCGCCCTTCGGATCGGCCGAGCGCGCACGCAGCCACCATCTGAACCGGCTCAATGAAATCCTGCCGCAGCTTCCAAAGCTGGAGGCCGAGTATGGGTGGCAGGGCCGGCTCGGCGCCGCCCGCGATTTCATGCCCCGGCTGATGGATATCGGCGAGGGCGCCTGGTCGGCGATCGCGTGCAACGGCCGCGGCATGGCTATGACGACAGGCCTGGGAAAGGCGCTGGCGCGCTGGCTGGCGGGCGGCTCGAACGAGCAGTTGCCGATCTCGATCACCAAGCCCGACCCGGTGGCGTTGCCGTCACTCGCCCCTCTCGCGTTCTCCGTCTGGTTGCCACTCAACCGATGGAAAGATAAACGAGACATTGTTCGAGCAAAGCGGTTACAGTCGCGCTGATATTTTTACGACAGATAGGTCACTATGAGGTCGTCAGAGATGCTCTCCCAGGCCAGTTCGGATCTTCCCCTAACGCCGAAAGAAATCTCGTTCCTGACGTTTTGGAACGATTTGAGGGGTGATCGGACGATGCCGGAACGATCAGAGATCGTCCCGGAAGATCTCGCGCCCTGGATCGGATGGCTGCATCTGGTGGAAGTGATCGATGGCGGGGAGGATTTTCTCTACCGAATCTTCGGCTCGGAGGCGGGCGGTGCCACCGGCTACCGTCTGCATCGGAAAAAGGTTTCCGAATGGGATCCCCCGATCCGAGAGCGCGCCCTCGATATCTACCGGATGGCGGTGGAAGAAGAACAGCCGGTCTATCATTGCCGGTTCGAGGATTTCAGTGCGGAAGCTAAAAACACGTTTTCCCGCATCGTGGTCCCGCTGGGCCCAGAGGGCGCCGGACAGTCGACACATGTTCTGGCGTTTGTGACCAAGCACTCCAAACCGTTTTTTCATGACTACGTCGTGATCGACCCGATCACGCCATCGGCCGTGTCGACATAAGGGAGGTCAGGGCATTGTGGCCGCACCGACTCCCAAAAGACGGCTCCGGAATCTCGTCTTGAGATAGCCGCCGTCGCGCGGAGGCACCGCCATCGGCAGGCTCTCGTCCACAACCTTCACAACGGCCATCACCGGACCCGCTTGTTTGAACAGCAGCGCGCCGAGTTCCGCCACGTCCTGTTCGGTCTTGAAGGTTCGGGCCACCGGAAACCCACAGGCCGCCGCAACCCCGGCCAGATCGGTGCCCATGCCGGTGGCGGTCGGCTGCCGACCGGTCTCGGTGTAGCGCTCGTTATCCAGCACGCAGATCGCCAGATTCTCGGGACGCTTGGCGCCGATCGTGGTGAAGGAGGTCAACCCCATCAGCATTTCGCCGTCGCCGGTGATCACCACCACCCGCTTGTCCGGTCGGGCGCGGGCAAGGCCAAGGCCGATCATCGCCGCGTTGCCCATCGCACCCCAAAGATAAAAATTGTCGTCCCGGTCTCCCAAGGACGCCAGGTCCCAGGTTGCTGACCCCAGTCCAGAGATGGCCAACGCATCGCCGCGCTCGGCAAACGCGCTTTTCAGAACCTCTCTCCGATGCAAGCCGCTCATTGACCGTCTCCCTTGCCAGCTTTCCAGACCTTTGAGCCGATAAGGCGTTGCGCGATCAGCACCGCGATCGGCTGGTCGCTGGAATAGGTCATCCGCAGCCCGGCTTCGATCATCTTGTCCGCGTCCTCATCGGTCTCAGCCCGATAGGTCTTCACACCGACCGCATTCAAGGTGGGCTCGACGGCCTGGCCCATCGGGACCTGCCAGGGATTTCCCTCCCCCCATTCGCCGCGCATCGTGACGATCGCCAACATCGGAAATTTGGCGGAGCTGATCAGCGACGCAATCGCGTTGATCGTGTTCCCGACCCCGCTCGACTGCATCAGCACCACAGCCTTCTGACCGCCCAGCCAGGCGCCGGCGGCGAGGCCGATCGACTCTTCCTCGGTCGCGCACATCACGGTGTCGATCTCGTTGTCCTCGCGGCACCGATCGATCAACTTCGAGAGTCCCGCATCCGGCACGTAGCCGACCTGAACCACACCCGCATCCTTGAAGTGGCGATGCGCGGCCTCGCTCCAATGAGCGTCCATTCCAATCTCCGATTTTTCAAACGACGAGAAGTGCCCGGAGGCTAGAAGTCCGCTGACCGGTTTGTAAAGGCCGATTGTGTACGTGTGTACACAATCCAGATTCAGGTGAGGTTCGGAGCGATCCGCAGGTAACCAAGAATCTTGCGGGCGCCGCCCAGGCATGTCACCTATTCCGAAATGCGCTCGGCAGATTTCCGGAGACCGCCATGACCATCCAACGCAAATCAGACGGCAGCCGCCTCACTCCAACCGCCACCCATTGGGGAACCTATTTCGCGGAGGTGAAGGACGGCAAGCTTCTGGCGGTCCATGACTACGAGGGGGATCCTGCCCCGGCCATCATCGGCCCGGGAATCGTCGAAGCCATCGATCATGAAAGCCGTGTGGGCCGACCGATGGTTCGCAAAGGCTGGCTCGAAGCCTTTGAGAAAGGGCAGCTGGACGGCACACATCGGCAGGGCCGTGGGCACGAACCCTTCATAGCCTTACCCTGGGACGAGGCCTGGGAGATCGCGTCTACGGAGTTGACGCGGGTCAAAGACAATCACGGCAACGGGGCGATGTATGCCGGCTCCTACGGATGGGCCAGCGCCGGGCGGTTCCACCACGCGAACTCTCACATTCACCGCTTTTTCAATATGTTCGGCGGCTATGTCTCGCATCGCGGCACCTATTCCTATGCGGCTGCCGAAGCGATCGCGCCGCACATCGTGGGTCGCTTCAAAACCGAGATCCTAGATTACCACACCGATTGGACGGCCCTGGCCGAGTCCTGCGAGCTGCTAGTGATGTTCGGCGGCATGCCGGTCAAGAACGCTCAGGTCACCTCCGGCGGGGTCGGCCGGCACACCTGCTATCACGCGCTCAAGGCCTGCGCCGACAACGGCTGCGAGATGGTCTATCTCTCGCCGATCAAGATCGACCTGCCGCCAGACCTGGAGGGTGAGTGGATCGCCCCGCGTCCCGGCAGCGACGTGGCTCTGATGCTGGCGCTGGCCTATGTGCTGATCGACGAAGACAAGGTCTCGACCGAC
>CALAHL010000365.1 GCA_937891725.1 uncultured Rhodospirillaceae bacterium
GTGAAAGGGCGGTGTCCTAGGCCTCTAGACGAAGGGGTCGTTGAGGTTGGACGGGGATACCCTTGGCCGCGCATGAAATCAAGTGTCCAGTGACACTTCCGGCAGATATCGATGTCGATTTCTGCATTTATGTCGCAGCGACAACGTCGTCGACGACCAGTTGCACCGCATCTCCGCCCGCGAAATCGTCCAGCCGCAGGTGCCCCGCCAGATGCACCGGCAGCCCGCCCGCCTTCAAAAGCACGGGGCCGATTGGGCCATCGGTCGCGCGAAAAGCGATGGCCTTGAGCTTGCCACCGTCCGCACCGGTCAGAATACAGCGGATATGAGTCTGGCCGACCACGTCGGCTCGCACGATCTTGGCGTTCGAGATCACGAAGCGCGGCTCGGAATTTCCGGTGCCGAACGGGCCGATCCGCGACACCGCATTGACCAGGGCCGCCGTGGCTCCCGACGGGCTCAGCGCCCCGTCCACCGACAGCTCCGGTACCAGATCCGCGCCTTCCAGATCCGTCAAAATACGCTCGGCCAAGAAATTCCGGAAGGCATCGATTTTAGAGGCATCCACCGAGAATCCCGCCGCCATCGCGTGGCCGCCCCCCTTGATCAGGATTCCGGCCTGATGCGCCGCGATCACGGCGGAGCCGAGCTCGACACCGGCGACCGACCGGCCGGATCCGGTGCCGATCCCGTTGGTGATCCCGATCACACAGGCCGGCCGATTGAACCGGTCCTTGAGACGGCTTGCCACGATGCCGACCACGCCGGGATGCCAGCCCTCGCCCGAGACCACGACAACCGGCGACGGTCCCTGCCCTTCGGCCTGCTCGATCGCGCGGTCCAGAATCTCGGCTTCGATCGCCCGGCGCTCCAGGTTCAGCCGGTCCAGCTCCTCGGCGATCGGGCCGACCTCGGCGGGGTCGTTGGACGACAGCAGGCGCGCGCCGAGATCGGCGCGCCCGACCCGTCCACCCGCATTGATCCGCGGCCCCAGGACATATCCCAGGTGATAGGGATCCGGCTTGCGGTCGAGCCCGGCCACGCCGGACAACGCGACCAGGCCCGGATTGTGCCGTTGGGCCATGACCTTCAGGCCCTGATTGACAAAGGCCCGGTTAAGACCCCGCAGGGGAACCACGTCGCACACCGTTCCCAAAGCAACCAGATCGAGCAGACCCAGCAGGTCGGGGGCTGCATGGGCCTTGAACCAGCCCCGGTCCCGCAGCGTGCGGTTCAGTGCCACCAGCGTGAGGAAGGTCACGCCACAGGCTGCCAGATGGCCGAAGGCACCGTCCTGGTCCAGGCGATTGGGATTGACCACGGCGGCCACCGGCGGCAGTTCGACTTCGGCGATGTGATGGTCGACCACGATCAGCGTGATCCCTTCTCGCGCCGCCTCCCCCAAGGTCTCGATCGCCAGGATGCCGCAATCCAGGCACAGGATCACGTCGGCGCCGCGCGCCTTCAGATCCCGGATCGCCGGCAGGTTCGGCCCGTACCCCTCATCGATCCGGTCCGGCACATGCAGCAGGGTCTTGATTCCCAACTGATCCATGAAGCGCAGGACCTGGGCGGCCGAGGTGCCACCGTCCACGTCGTAGTCGGAGAACACCCCGACGGTCCCGCCTTCGGCGACCAGATCCGCCAGAATGCCGGCGGCTTTGTCCATGTCCTTGAACAGACTGGGATCGGGAAGTTCGGTCTTCAGGGTGGGGTCCAGAAACGCCTCGACCGCGTCCAGGTCGATTTCGCGCGCGGATATCAGGCGTCCGACGATTTCCGGAACCCCGAACCTTTCGGAAATCGCCAAGCCCTGTCTTTCGACCTCCCGGGCGCCAGCTCCTCCGCCGCGCAGCACCCAGCGCTTGCCCGATGCCGAGGTCTCAACACCGAGGAAGGCCGATGTGTGGCGGTCCGGAGACGTCACGTCGTCAGGTCACTCCGACGGCTTGCGAGAGAAATCATGGGTCGCCTCGACCGTGCGCACGGTGCCGGTCTTCGAGCGCATGATGATCGAATGGGTGACAGCCCCGGTCGAATAGCGCCGGACCCCCCGCAGCATCGAGCCGTTAGTAACTCCGGTCGCCGCGAACATCACGTCGCCACCGGCCAGATCCATAATATCGTATTTCAGGTCCAGATCGGTGATGCCCCAGCGCTTGGCCCGAGCCCGCTCGTCGTCGTTACGGAACAGCAGCCGACCCTGGATCTGGCCGCCGATGCACCGCAAAGCCGCCGCCGCCAGCACGCCTTCCGGCGCGCCACCCGAGCCCATGTAGAGATCGATGCCGCTGGTCGGCTCGGACGTCGCGATCACGCCGGAAACGTCACCGTCGGAGATCAGCGTGATCCGGGCGCCGGCTTCCCGAACCTTGGCGATCAACTCGGCATGGCGCGGACGGTCCAGGATGCAGACCACCAGATCGGAGATGCCAATCCCCTTGGCGTTCGACAGATCCTTGAGGTTCTCTTCGACCGATTTGTCCAGATCGACGATGCCCTGGGGCAGCCCGCCGCCGACGGCGATCTTGTCCATATAGACGTCGGGCGCATTCAGAAATCCGCCTTCAGAGGCCAAAGCCACGACCGCCAGCGCATTCTGGCCGCCCTTGGCGGTGATGGTCGTGCCCTCCAGGGGATCTAGGGCGATATCAATCTTCTGACCGCCGCGGCCGACCTTCTCGCCGATATACAGCATCGGCGCCTCGTCCCGCTCCCCCTCACCAATCACCACGGTGCCGTCGATCTCGAGATTGTTCAGCGCCGTGCGCATCGCATCCACGGCCGCCTGATCGGCCGCCTTTTCGTCCCCACGTCCCATCAGCTTGGACGCCGCAAGGGCCGCCGCCTCGGTGACCCGCACGGCCTCGAGGGCCATGTTGCGGTCCATGGTGAAAACTTCGGACGAGGCCGTTGAGTCGGACATTGGTTCGTTCGCTCCCGAGGCGGAATGGTTTTTCGGTCTTATCAGGACGTTTATGTTAGGCGACGGACGCAAAGGTCAAGCTCGCACCCAAGCGCACGCCGGGGTTCTAGCGGATTTACCGGTCGTTTGCGAGCGGGAAGCGAGCGCGAGACCGGAGCCCCGCGCTAGCCTTCCACGATCCGGATCATCGCCGGTTCCTCGACCACCACGTCGAGGGCGGAAATCTTGGCGAGGGCGGCCTGCATGGAGGACTCGGCAACCTCATGGGTGACCAGAACCAGCGGAACCATCTCCATCGGGTCCCGGCCACGCTGGATCATGCTCTCCATCGACACATGCTCGTCCCGCAGAATGCCGGTGATGTCGGCCAGGACCCCCGGCTTGTCGATCACCATCAGGCGGATGTAGAAACTTCCGACATGGGCGGACAGCGGCGCTGCCTTCGCCGGCGCCAGGGAGACGGCCGGGCGGCCAAACGCCGGCGCCATCCGCCCGGTCGCGATATCGACGATATCGCCCAGAACGGCGGAAGCGGTCGGACCTGCGCCCGCACCCCGACCCTGCAGCATTCCGGAGCCGACCGGGTCGGCCTCCACCGTCACCGCGTTGAACACGTCCTCGACACCCGCGATCGGAGCCGAAATCGGCACCATGCAGGGATGAACCCGCTGGCTGACACCCGCCTGCTCACCCTCGCCATCAATCTCGGCGACGCCAAGCAACTTGATCTTGTAGCCGAGTTCGGTCGCGAAGCTGATATCCACCGGCGAGATCCGCCGAATGCCTTCGATATGGACCGAGTTGAAATCAACCTCCCGTCCGAAGCACAGAGCCGTCAGCAGCGCCAGCTTGTGGGCCGCATCCACCCCGTCCACATCGAAGGACGGATCGGCCTCGGCATAGCCAAGCTCCTGCGCCTCGGCCAGCACGTCGTCGAACGCCCGGCCGGTTTCCCGCATCACCGTCAGGATGAAATTGCAGGTCCCGTTCAGGATTCCGGTCACCCGCCGGACCCGGTCGGCCACGAAACCGTCCCGCAGCGCCCGTATGATCGGAATACCGCCGGCCACTGCAGCCTCGTAGGCCAACGCCACGCCTTTGGCCTCGGCCCGCTTGGCCAGATCGGTCCCGTGATGGGCCAGCAAGGCCTTATTTGCCGTCACCACACTCTTGCCGGCATCCAGCGCCGCCTCGACCAGCTCCTTGGCCGTGCCCTCGGAGCCTCCGATGACCTCGCAAACCAAGCCAACATCGTCGCGCGCGGCCAGCGCCACAGCATCGTCTTCCCAGGCAACGCCCGACAGATCGACACCGCGGTCCTTGGTCCGGTCGCGTGCCGAGACCGCCACGACCTTGATCGGGCGTCCGGCCCGCTCGGCCAGGTGGTCGCCACGCTCGGTGATCAGGCGCGCGACTTCCGCGCCGACGGTGCCGAGACCGGCGATCCCGATCCCCAGAACCTCGCTCATATCATCCTCATTCTGTGAGTTTGGCAGCTGGCCCGCAGCCACCGTAAACACCTAGTATTGAAACAAAATCTCGGCCCGGCGATTGCCCGCCTCACCCGAAGGCATGATTTCGTAATAAACTGGGGCCGCATCCGCAAGCGCCTCGACATAGACCCGGTCGGCCGGAAGGCCGGCCTGCACCATAACCTTGGCGATTGCTTCGGCCCGCTGCTTGGAGACCTTGAAGTTGACCCGATCGTGGAGCGGCAATTCCATGTCGGCGGTGCGCGAGGAGGCATGACCGAGAATCCGCACGATCGCGCCGCTCCGCTCCGCCTCCTGGGCAAGCGTTCTGATCTGAGCCTGTTCGGTCGCGCTCAAGCTGGTTGAGCCGTGGCCAAAATAGACTGTTCCCGCCAGGTAAGCTTCCCCGGTGGGCGCATAACCGGACCCGCCGGGAGCGGCCGTTCCGAATTCGGTGGCACCCGGCTGCAGGCCATAGCCGGCGAGCGCTGCCTGATAGGCCCCGGTATTGGACCCGCCATAAGACCCGGGCCGAGACGCAGTTGAATCATCCAGCGCCGAGAAATCGGTCGTGATCTCCGGTGCCGCAGGCTCGCCCTGGCTCGATGGTAGGCTCGACGGAGCACGTCGAGGCGTTCCAGCCGAAGCCGAGTCAAGCTGCGCCGGCTGGGTCGTCGCACTCGGCGTCGAAGCCGCCTGAGGCGACGCGCTCTGGTCATACAGGGACTGAGGGGCCTGACGGGGGGTGGTAGAGCCACGGGTTTCCGACAAGGCGGCCCGACTGTCCTCATTACTGGCATGCGGGGTCGACGTGCTGTGCCCGACATCTGCGGTCGTCGTCCCTGTCCGGATCGACGACGGCGGCGGCGGACGGTTCGGCCACAGGGTCGACTGATTCGCATCGCTGGAGGCGGAGCGCGCGGATGCGGTTTGCTCGACTGCCGTCTGCGGCGGAGGCGTCGACGCGACGGCTGTCGGAGCCGGAGCGGCCGGCGCCGATGCGGCCGGTTCGGTCGCAGCCTGTGGGGGCACACCGGTCAAAGCCGGTTCCGACGGGCTGGCGGTCGACGTCGGGGGGAAGCCGGTCGGCGAGATCGTCCCGGGCGCCGAACTTGCCGCGACGCTTGAGGAATACCGGGCATTCTCGCGATCCGCGATCAATCCGTCCCGAATCTCCCGGCGCTCGTCAGACGAGGTACTCGGCGTCGGACGATCCGGCACTGTGGAGAGGTTGGGATATTCCTGGTTGGTGCTGCTGCCGGGATCAGAGGGACTAGCCTGTGCCGACGGCTCCTCGTCGGAGAACCATTTCATCGGGTTGGCATATTCCGGAACCGAGGAGCACCCGGCCAGCGTGAGCGCCAGTGCCAGGGCGATCACAGGTTTTGGAACCGCCAACTCGGCACTCCAACGGGACTTGGATACATCGCGATCAGACATACTCATCCTCGTCTCCAGACTCCAGCGATCCGCCCGCTTCGGGGTCCTGATCTCGAAGGGTTTACGCTCATGGTCCGGGGGAACTTGGCCGACCCCACCACTCAAGTCACGAAAATAACACGGATTCCTCTGAACAAATACGCTTTCGGCGTCAAGACTTTCGCCCAATGGCCATCACTGTGCCGTTTCTGGTACAACTCGTCAAAACAACGTCGGTTTAAGCCTGTTTGTGTAGCGGTCCGGCGTTCGTGTTGAGACTCCAAAGGTGGATATGATTATGGCCGAAAAAGGTTCCGGACGGGCTCCCTCCAAAGGCAAATCAAAACCAGCGAACGAAAACGCTTCGGCGAAAACCGCCGAGAGCGCTGTGAGCGACACCGGTGCGGCGCCATCAGGGCTTGCCGATCCCGCCGAGTTTTCTCGGCACATGGGTGAAATCGCGGCGCGCAGCAACAAAATCCTGACCGAGTTTATCGCCCGCCAACAGGAAACCGGCGGCGGCGGCCAGTTCGGGATCTCCGACCCGTTGAACATCACCAACGCGTTTGTGGAAATGACCTCCAGGATGATGTCGGATCCGACACGACTCTGGCAGGCGCAGATCGGACTCTGGCAGGGGTATATGTCCCTGTGGCAGGCCACCGCCTCGAAGATGCTCGGCTCGGAGCCTGAAGACGCGGTAACGCCCGAGGCCGGAGATCGGCGGTTCAAGGACAGTGCCTGGGACGAGAACGTTGTCTTCGACTACATCAAGCAAAGCTATCTGATGACCGCTCGCTGGATGCAGCACACGGTTGAAGACGTCGACGGTTTGGATGAGAAAACACGTCGGAAGGTCGACTTCTACACAAAGCAGTTCGCCGACGCGATGGCGCCGTCGAACTTCCTCATGACCAACCCCGAGGTTCTGCGCGCCACGATCGAGAGTGGCGGCGAGAACCTTGTTAAGGGTTTGGAGAATCTGCTCTCCGATCTGGAACGCGGCCACGGCGAGCTGCAGATCAGCATGACCGATCAGGACGCGTTCGAAGTCGGCGGCAATGTCGCGACCACACCGGGCAAGGTGGTCTTCCAGAACGACCTGATGCAGCTGATCCAGTATGCGCCGACGACCGAAGAGGTGATGCGTCGGCCGCTCGTTCTGGTGCCACCGTGGATCAACAAATTCTACATCCTGGATCTGCGGGCGAAGAACTCGCTCATCAAATGGGCGGTCGATCAGGGGATCACGGTCTTCGTGGTGTCCTGGGTCAATCCGGACGAGAAGCTCGCCAAAAAGACGTTCGAGGACTACATGCTCGAAGGTCCGCTCGCCGCCCTCGACGCGATCGAAAAGGCGACCGGCCAGAAGGAAATCAATGCCATCGGATACTGCATCGGCGGGACCCTGATGGCCGCCACCCTGTCCTACATGGCCTCCAAGGGCGACGACCGGATCAAATCGATCACCTTTTTCACCACCATGGTGGATTTCGCCGAAGCGGGCGACCTTTCGGTCTTCATCGATGAGGAGCAACTGGCCGCTCTCGAAGACCGGATGAACAAGTCCGGGTATCTGGACGGCAAGGAGATGGCCACAACCTTCAATATGCTGAGGGCCAACGACCTGATCTGGTCGTTCGTGGTGAACAATTACCTGATGGGGAAAGAGCCGTTCCCGTTCGACCTGCTGTACTGGAATTCCGACAGCACCCGCATGCCGGCGGCGATGCACAGCTTTTATCTCCGCAAGATGTATCAGGAGAACAAGTTGGTTCAGCCGGGGGCGCTGACCTTGGCAGGCGTGCCGATCGACCTGAGCCAGAACAAATTGCCGACCTTCATTTTGTCGACCAAGGAAGATCACATAGCGCCTTGGAAATCGACCTATGCCGCAACTCAGATATATTCCGGGACCACCCGATTCTGCCTGGCCGGATCCGGCCATATCGCGGGGGTGATCAACCCGCCCTCCGACAAGCCGAAATACGGCTACTGGACCCGCACCGGCAAAAACCCGAAGGATCCGGAGAAATGGCTGGACGGGGCGAAGTTCAATGAGGGCTCGTGGTGGCCGGAATGGAAAAAGTGGCTGGATCGGAGCGCCGGTGGAACGGTGCCGGCCCGGGTGCCGGGCGACGGTGATCTGAAGGCGATCGAGGACGCGCCGGGCAGCTACGTGAAGATGCGCGCTTTGGAGCCAAACCCATCGAGCAAATGAGCCCTACTCCATGAAGGTCTTCGAAAGCGCCACGTAGCCGGCTGCGGATTTCGCAAACATCTCGAAATCCTTCTCGGTCAGGTCGCGCATTTTCTTCGCAGGATTGCCTGCCCACAGCTCACCGGTCGGAACCCGCTTGCCCGGCGTGACAAGCGCGCCTGCCGCGACCATCGCCTGGCGCTCGACCACCGCACCGTCCAGCACCGTGGCGCCCATCCCGACGAAGCATGAGTCCTCCAGGGTGCAGGCGTGCACGATGGCCCCGTGCCCAATGGTGATGTCGGCCCCGATAATGCAGGGGAACAGCTGGGTGTTGATGTGAACGATGACGCCATCCTGCACATTCGTCCGCGCGCCGACGCGGATATAGTTTCCATCACCCCGCAGAACCGCGCCGTACCAGATTGAGGCATCCGCCGCGATCTCGACATCTCCGATGATAACCGCCGTCTCGGCGATAAAGGCGCTCGGGTCGATGGTCGGGGTGATGCCATGGTGTGGGCGGATAAAAGCGGACATGGACAGCCTCCGTATTATTCAGTTGGCGATACGCAAGATCGGATATTCGGTAACCAGAGTTTAGTTTCCCGCGCGATCCGGTCCGGCGACCTCAGTCCGATCCCGCTTGGTCAGGAGCCAGAGCCCGACCAAGGTCAGGGCCACACCGGCGACATGCCAGACCGTGAGCGAATGGCCAAGAAACACGACCCCGCA
The DNA here is from genome assembly GCA_937891725.1 of uncultured Rhodospirillaceae bacterium. Taxonomy (GTDB): domain Bacteria; phylum Pseudomonadota; class Alphaproteobacteria; order Thalassobaculales; family Thalassobaculaceae; genus JANSYC01. The sequence continues at coordinate 8,753 of CALAHL010000365.1, forward strand.
CAGCAAGCCGAGCGGTGGGACGAGGTAGGCATAAAGCGCGGTGAAAGTCGCCCCTGCGCGCGCGATCAGCGCGTAATATCCGATATAGGCCAGCCCCATCGAGAGCAGGCCCGAACCCGCGAGTGCCGCAAGCGTCTTGGCGTCCGGCATCGAGACCCGGTCCGCCTCGAATACCGCCGCTGCCAGCGCCAGCCCCGCCCCGCCCAACAGCAGCACCCAAACTGTCAGGACCTCGGCCGAAAAATCCTTCGCC
>CALAHL010000366.1 GCA_937891725.1 uncultured Rhodospirillaceae bacterium
TGAGATTGTGGCCGCCAATCCGGGCTACATCCACGGCTCCATTCCCGCCGGCTCTTATGAGGGGGTCGATAAGGATATTCCCTCGCTCGGCATCGTGACCAACATGGTCGTCAGCGCGGATCTGTCGGACGACCTCGTCTACAACATGGCCAAGGTCTTCTGGGAAAACCACGCCGCGTTCGCCGAGGTGAAGAAGATCTGGAACAGCGTGACTCTCGAAAACGCGCTGAACGGGGCTGCGGTTCCGGTTCATCCGGGTGCCATGAAATACTACGAAGAACAGGGCCTGAAGGCTCCAGCCAGCTGAGCGAACCGGCTGATTTCGCACCCGGTCCCACCGTCGGACCGGGTGCGCTTCGTCGTTTTACATTGCCCTTCACCTGGCCGGAGTGCCGCGCATGTCCGCGCAAAATTCAGCTGTCGACCCCACCGACCGCGACGACCTCCTGAACTATGACGAGGTCAAGGAGCCAAGCTATATCGAGCGGCTGCTGGAGCAGGATCGCTGGACGCTGCCGTGGACCATCACCTTCGTCTGTACCGTCATCTCAATCGGTTTGGCGCTGATCCACCTCTACGTGGCGGAGTTCGGAACGCCGGAAGGACGGTCGTTTCGGTCGACCCATCTGACGGTGATGCTGGTTCTGGCGATCCTGATGAAGCCGCTGTTCCGAAAGTCGCATTTTGAACCGCTGCTGCGAGGCACCGGGAGCGGCGACTGGCTGCGGGTCGCGGGTTTCGGGATCGATCTGGTTCTGATCTTTTGCGTGCTGGCGGTCCAGGTCTGGACGTTGTGGGACATCGATGATTTCCACAACCGGTTGGGCAACAAAAACCCGCTGGACCTTCTGGCCGGCTTTGTGTTGATCGGGATCATCCTGGAGGCCACCCGACGGGCGGTCGGCATCGCAATGGTGTTCGTGACCGGCTTCTTCATCGTGCATTCACTTTACGCGCAGTATTTCTTTGGATTTTTTTACGGACCCCCGACGCGGCCCGCCAAGTTCATCGACACCATTTTCATGACCAGCGACGGGATCTTCGGCATCCCGCTGCATGTGGCGGCGACCTATATCGTCCTGTTCATCGTGTTCGGCGGTTTGCTGGTCCGGTCTGGCGCCGGCAAGTTCTTCATCGATCTGGCGGTGGCGCTGACCGGGCACAGAACGGGCGGTCCGGCCAAAGCCTCCACGGTCGCCTCCGGCTTCATGGGAACCGTGTCCGGCTCCGCCGTGGCAAATGTGGTCACCACCGGGTCATTCACCATTCCGCTGATGAAAAATCTGGGTTACCGGCCGAAATTTGCTGCCGCTGTCGAAGCGTGCGCCAGCTCTGGAGGTCAAATCACCCCACCGATCATGGGGGCAGCCGCCTTCATCATCGCGGAGCAGTTGGCATTGCCGTACCTGACCGTGGTCGTGGCTGCGATTATCCCGGCGTTTCTGTACTTCGCGACCGTGTATTTCATGGTCCATTTCGAAGCGGAAAAGCACGGGATCGAGCGCATACCCCGCGAGATGCTCCCTCGGTTCGGCGAGGTGATGGCCAAGGGGTGGCATCTCCTTCTGGCGCTTGGGGTACTGGTGTTCTTCCTGACCCAGGGGTTCACGCCCATGAAGGCGGCGTTCTGGAGCATCCTGGCGTTGATCGCCCTGAGTTTCATCCGGGCCAATACCCGGATGAGCCCGACCGATATCCTGGCCGCATTCGAATCTGGCATTCGGGCCAGCGTGCCGGTGACGATCGCCTGTGCGTGTGCGGGTATCATCATCGGCTCGGTGTTCGTTTCGGGCCTGGGGCTAAAGTTCACCCAGTCTGTCATTGAGCTGTCGGGAGGCAATCTCGCGCTGCTGCTCGGCCTGACGGCGGTTGCGGCAATCATTCTGGGCATGGGTATGACCACCACGGCGGTCTACATCACCGTGGCGGCCCTGATCGTGCCCTCACTTGAGCATGCCGACGTTGTGCCGATTGCGGCCCACATGTTCGCCTTCTATTTCGGCGTGGTCTCGACCATTACCCCGCCGGTGGCGCTCGCCGCCTTTGCGGCCGCTGCGATCGCCAAGACCCCGCCGATGGCGACAGCGATGGAATCGGCCCGGGTCGGGATCGCGAAATATCTGGTGCCGTTCGCCTTCGTCTATAATCCGAGCCTTCTGTTCGAGGGGGAACTCGGCTGGATCGTGTACTCGGCACTGACGGCGGTTTTCGGGCTCTGGCTACTGTCTGCCGCGCTCGAGGGCTGGATGGCCGGACTGTTGTCCTTGCCGCTTCGGATCCTGGCGCTGGCGGCGGCGGTGCTGTGTCTGATGCCGCCGAATGTCGAGATCCTGGGCCTGCCGGGGATCAGCTATTCGATTGCCGGCGTGCTGATCGGGGCCGCCATGGTCGCGATGCGCGGCATGTTTCCCTTTCTCAAACGTGCGGGAGCCTAGGCGATGAAGAACGGAATTCTCACAAATGGGATCTTCATCGGACGGCTGACCGACTGGATCGTGTTGATCTTTGCTTTCGTTGTCCTCGGTTTGATCGGAACGATGCATATCCACACCAGTTCCTTCAATCTGTTCGCGGGCGTCTGCTTCCTGATTGCGCTGGGGACTGTGCTTGCCGTGGTTTTGCCGCACAAACGCGGGGATCGGGTGACCCGTGAGGTGATTGAGATTCCGGAAGAATAGAGTGCGGGCACCCGTCCATCTCTTTGAGGAACGACAGGTTCGGGGTTTCAAAACGGTCATGATCGTCTAGGTCTGGTTCGACGACGACCTCAACTTGACGAGCAACCCGCGTTTTGAATTTCGCACAGAGCCCCTTTCGTGACTCCCCGACGGCCGACCCGTATAGTTCGAGGCCCAGAGCGCGCGGGCCATGGGCCTGCGGCACAGCCCGGAACCCAATGCACCGCTTGCAACACGTCATCTTCATCATCCTCGGACTGACCGCGCTCGGTCTTAGCGTCGGCCCGGCTGTTGCACAGGGCGCGCCGGCCCCGCCGTCCCAGCGGACCGCCCCGAATGCACCTGCCGAGACGCCCCGCGCCTCCTATGAGGTGACCTTTACCGGTCTCGAACGGGCGGGCGAACTGCGTGGCTTAATGGAGGCCAGTGCCGAACTGGTCAAACAGCAGGACGACCCGCCTCAGGCACGCGCCGGGCTGCGGCGTCGGGCCGATGGTGATGTCGAACGCTTTGAGACGGCGGCCAATTCGCTCGGATACTATGACGCCTCCTTTACCGTCGACATCAAGCCGGGCGTGGAGCCCTCGACCTTTGTGGTCACGGTCCAATCGGACCCCGGACCCCTCTATACGATCTCCGAGATCACCATCGAGCCTGTGGGCCATGAGATCGGGGGAGTCGAGATCCCCACAAAACGGCTCGGGATCGCTCTTGGCGATCCGGCGAAATCCGGCCCGGTCCTGGCGGCAGAAGGCAATATTGTCCGGTTCCTGCAGGAGAACGGCCGGCCGCTTGCCAAGTCTGTGGATCGCAAGGTGTTGGTCGACCACCGGACGCAGAACATGCAGGTGACCTATCAGATCGATCCGGGGCCCCCAGCCCGGTTTGGGCCGGTGTCCTTTGCGGGCGCCACTCAGGTCGACCCGACGTTCATTCTGCGTCGCCTGCCGTGGACCTATGGGGACAAGGCAAATGTTCAGGAACTTGAGGCCGGGCGCGACGCGCTGATCGCCTCCGGGGTGTTTTCTTCGGCAGCCGTGTCCTTCGCCGAGGAGGTGGAGGCCGATGGGCTGCTGCCGGTGGTGGTGACGGTGACGGAGCGCAAACGGCGCAGCATCGGTGCCGGCGTCAGCTATTCGACCTCGGACGGGGCTGCGTCGACCGCGTTCTGGACGCATCGCAACCTGTTCGGAGGTGCCGAGCGACTGGATCTGCGGGCAACCCTCGGTCAGGTGGAGACCAGCACCTCCGCGAGCCTGCGGATCCCGGACGTTCTGTTCAACGATCAGGATCTGGTCCTGTCCAGCAGTGCCATCTCGGAGCAGACCGACAACTACGATTCGGTTCGCTACATCGCCTCGGCCACGTTCGACCGGCGGCTCAGCGACATTCTGTCGGTGGACTACGGGATCAGCTTCGAGCGCAGCAGGATCGATGATGATGGAAAAGAGGAGCAGTTCACACTGGTCGGGCTTCCGCTTGGCACCAGCATCGATACCTCCGACGATCTGTTGAATCCGACCCGGGGCGGACGGAGCCGGTTCACCTATACGCCGTATCTCGAGACCATCGGCTCCACGGTCGAGTTTCACGCCTTCACGGCCCGGCACAGTCACTATCTCAAGCTGGACAGTGAGGGCGATGTCGTGCTTGCGGGTCGGGCGGCGATCGGCTCCATCATGGGCGCCAGCACCTCGAATATTCCGGCCGATAAGCGCATGTATTCCGGCGGTGCCGGCTCGGTGCGGGGCTATGCGCTGCAGGCGATAGGTCCGCAGGATTCAGGGAACGAGGCGACCGGTGGCCGGTCCAAGGTCGAGTTCGGTGCCGAGCTGCGGTGGCGGTTCTATGAGGATTTCGGCATCGTACCGTTCATCGACGCGGGGCAGGTCTATGACAATGAATTCCCGACGTTGGATACGGAGATGCAATGGGCAGCCGGTTTGGGGTTCCGGTACTACACGCCCATTGGCCCGATCCGCGCGGATTTCGCCGTTCCCCTGAACCCGCGGTCGAGCGACGACTCGTTCCAACTCTATTTCTCCCTCGGCCAGGCATTCTGAGGGGACGCCATGTCAAACCGTCGCCGCATCCTCAAACGCCTGGGATACGCGCTCCTCGCGCTCTTGGCCCTCCCGTTCGTATTGGTTGGAGCGGGCTTGGTTCTGCTTGACACCGACTGGGCGCGGCAGACCCTTGTAGCGGAGATCCAGACGGCGACCGGCTCCGGACCGGTCCGTGTTGAGATCGGGGCAATCGCACCCGGATTACCGGGAAAGCTCGCCCTGACCGATGTGGTGCTGTCCGATGAGACGGGTGTGTTCGCGCGGGTCGGGCGGCTGTCGGTTGCATGGTCGCCGCTGTCGGCCCTGTCCGGTGTGGTGACGGTCGAGCGGGTGGCGATCGAAGACGCGTCCCTCGACCGTCTGCCGGTTCTGCCGGAGACGGCGGAGCCCGAACCCGTCACCGCGCCCGAACCTTTGAGCCTGGAGTTTCCCGCTCCGCCCATCGGATTGAATCTGAAATCCCTTACCGTGTCCGCGCTCTCGCTCGGCCCGGAGATCGCCGGACAGGCTGCGGTGGTGACGGCGGATCTGTCGTCGGCCGTCGACGGCAGCCGTGCGGCTCTGGCCGGAACCATCGGAATCGCTCAGCCGGGCGGCGGGCAGGCGCCCGGCACCATCACGCTCGACCTTGCGGTCGATCCCAATACCGGAACTTTGCGCGCCACCGTCAATGCGGTCGAGCCGTCGGGCGGTCTGCTGGCCTCCCTAGCGGACATTCCGGGCACTCCCTCCCTTGATCTCAAACTCGACGGCGACGGCACACTGGCGGATTGGTCGGGACGCCTCGTGGGCGGCTTCGGCGCCGGGGCACGGGCAGATCTGAATTTGGGTGTGAAACAGACAGGCGCGGACATTGCTCTCACCATCGACGGGAGTGCCGAGGCAGGTGCCTTTCTTCCGCCGGATATCGCTCCCCTGGTTGGGGCCTCTGTGCCGGTGTCGGTGGCCATCACGCTGGCCGAGGATGGTGCGATCCAACTGACCAAGCTGAGCCTGAAACCCGCGATCGGCATCATCGACGCGACCGCCCGTGTGTCGTCCGATGGCGTCCCGGTC
>CALAHL010000367.1 GCA_937891725.1 uncultured Rhodospirillaceae bacterium
AGATGACGTCAGCGGTCCACAACACATAAGCATCCTGGGGGCGGAAGTCGACGGGGCCGCGTCGGATAGACACGAAAACACCAGGATTTCCGCCCGAACCGCTCTTTACGCGACCGTATGCCGCGCGGCGCCGACTTGAGGGGAGCGGACGGCTGATCTAGCTTGTCCGTTATGATACCAACACTGCGTTGCACCATCGCAACGTTGGTGTCATAACCAGCACCGCCTCAATGGGGGGCGGCAATTACAAACGAAGACGGAAACGGACCGACTCATGGCTCGGATCTTCGCTCAGGCCGCGACAGGCGCGCGGACCCTTATGACTGCTCTTTTCGGTTTCCTGCTGTTCGCCCCGGTGGCGATGGCGGCGGAGCCTCAGCCCTGGCAGCTCGGCTTTCAGCCGGCGGCGACCCCGGTCAAACATCGGATTGAGTCGTTCCACGACATGCTTTTGGTGATCATCTTCGCCATCGCGCCTTTCGTGCTGGCGCTGTTGGTTTACGTCTGCGTGCGGTTCCGGGCCTCGAAAAACCCGACGGCCTCCAAGACATCCCACAACACCGTGATCGAGATCATCTGGACCGCCGTTCCGGTGTTGATCCTGGTTCTGATCGCGATCCCGTCCTTCCGCATCCTGTACTATCAGGACAAGGCGGTCGATCCGGACATGACGATCAAGGCCGAGGCCCGTCAGTGGTACTGGAACTACACCTATCCCGATTCCGAGATCGCCTTCGACAGCTACATGCTGAGCGAGGAAGACGCGGCGGCACAGGGCAAGAAGCGGCTGCTGGACGTGGATAATGCGCTGGTGGTTCCGGTTGGCAAGAAGGTGCAGGTCCTGGTGACCACCGGCGACGTGATGCACTCCTTCTTCGTCCCGTCCGCAGGCGTTCAGGTTTACGGAACGCCGGGCCGGGTCAACGAGACGTGGTTCGAGTTCGAGGAAGCGGGAACCTATTACGGCCAGTGCAATCAGATCTGCGGGCTGAACCATTCCTACATGCCGATCGTGGTCGAAGCGAAAAGCGAGGCGGACTATGCCGTTTGGCTGGCAGAGGCCAAACAGAAGTTCGCCATGACCGATGCCGCGCCCGTCACTGTGGCGCGTGCGGTCACCGAGTAATCATTGAATAGCGGAGAAGAGTGATGAGCAGCGCTGATCACGCCCATGACCACCACGACCACGGCGCTCCCACGAGCTTCGTAAAACGGTGGCTGTATTCCACCAACCACAAGGATATCGGGACGCTCTACCTGATCTTCGCGATATTCGCGTCGCTGATCGGTGGCGGTCTCTCGATCTTCATGCGGATGGAGTTGCAGAACCCGGGTCTGCAGTACATGACCGACGGCAATGCCTGGAACGTCTACGTGACGGCACACGGTCTGATCATGGTGTTCTTCGTCGTCATGCCGGCCTTGATCGGCGGCTTCGGCAACTGGTTCGTGCCGATCATGATCGGTGCGCCGGACATGGCGTTCCCGCGGATGAACAACATCAGCTTCTGGCTGCTGGTTCCGGCTCTGCTGCTGCTGGTCCTGTCGATGTTCGCACCGGGTGCGCCCGGCTCGACCGGCGTGGGAACGGGCTGGACGATTTACCCGCCGCTCTCGGGCACGGCCGGCACACCCGGCATGTCGATGGATTTGGCGATCTTCTCGCTGCATTTGGCGGGTGCGAGCTCGATCCTGGGTGCCGCGAACTTCATCACGACCATCTTCAACATGCGCGCGCCGGGTATGACCCTGCACAAGATGCCGCTGTTCGTGTGGTCGATGCTGGTGACCGCCTTCCTGCTGCTGCTGGCGGTGCCGGTCCTGGCGGGCGCGATCACCATGCTTCTGACGGATCGGAACTTCGGCACGGCGTTCTTTGATCCGGCCGGGGGCGGTGACCCGATCCTGTTCCTGCACCTGTTCTGGTTCTTCGGTCACCCCGAGGTGTACATCATGATCCTGCCTGCGTTCGGCATCGTCAGCCAGGTTGTCAGCACGTTCTCGAAGAAGCCGGTGTTCGGCTACCTCGGGATGGCCTACGCGATGGTCGCGATCGGTGTTGTCGGTTTCGTGGTGTGGGCGCACCACATGTACACGGTCGGTCTGGACGTGAACACGCGGGCCTATTTCACGGCGGCCACCATGGTGATCGCCGTGCCGACCGGCGTGAAGATCTTCTCCTGGATCGCGACGATGTGGGGCGGGTCGATCGAGTTCAAGATCCCGATGTTGTGGGCGATCGGCTTCATCTTCCTGTTCACCGTCGGTGGCGTGACCGGTGTGGTCTTGGCCAATGCCGGTATCGACGTCGCCTTGCACAACACCTACTACGTGATCGCCCACTTCCACTACGTGCTGTCGCTGGGTGCGGTCTACGGCATCTTCTGCGGGTTCTATTACTGGTTCTCGAAGATGACCGGCTACGAGTACAGCGAGAAGCTGGCGACGGTGCATTTCTGGGTCACCTTCATCGGCGTGAACCTGACCTTCTTCCCGATGCACTTCCTCGGCCTGGCCGGCATGCCCCGGCGCTATATCGACTATCCGGACGCCTTCGCGGGATGGAACTCGGTGGCGTCGATCGGGGCCTATATCGGTGGTATCGGCACCCTGATCTTCTTCTACGTGGTGCTCGAAGCCTTCATGGCGAAGCGCAAGGCCAATCCGAATCCTTGGGGTGAAGGTGCGACCACGCTTGAGTGGACCGTGAGCTCGCCTCCGCCGTTCCACACCTTCGACGAACTGCCGAAGGTCAGGGAATCCGCGCACTGATCCTGGAGCTCGGGCCGACGCTCGGCCCGATACAGAACCGAGACTTGCTCCCGGATCGGAGGCGCCAGACGCCACCCGCTTCGGGAGCGGTCGTTAGAAGCCCCGGCTTCCAAAGCCGAACCGACCTGAACGAGACCGTATCGTGAGTGAGACGACAGCACAGAGCTTGACACCCGAGATCGGCACCCTGCCGGGCGTCAAGGATTACATCGCGCTGTTGAAACCGCGGGTGATGACCCTCGTTGTGTTCACCGGATTTGTCGGCATGGCGGTCGCTCCGGGACATATGAACCCGGTTCTGGCCGCGATCGCGGTGCTGTGCATCGCGGTCGCCTCCGGTGCCGCAGGCGCCATCAACATGTGGTACGACCGCGATATCGACGCGATCATGGACCGCACCAATTCTCGGCCTTTGCCGGGCGGCCGGGTCGACCCGGACGAGGCCCTGGCGTTTGGCGTGATCCTCGCCGGTTTCTCGGTGATGGTGATGGCGCTCGCCGTCAACTACGTGGCGGCGGCGTGGCTGGCCGGGACGATCGGGTTCTACGTTTTTATCTACACCATGTGGCTGAAGCGCCGGACCCCGCAGAACATCGTGATCGGGGGTGCCGCGGGCGCCTTTCCGCCGATCATCGGGTGGGCGGCGGCAACCGGGGAGGTTTCCTGGGCCGCAGTCGTGATGTTCGCCGTGATCTTTCTCTGGACCCCGCCGCATTTCTGGGCGCTGGCGCTCTGGCGCAAGCTCGACTACGCCCGCGCCGGCGTGCCGATGCTTCCGGTCGTGGCGGGTGAGCATGAGACCCGACGGCAGATCCTGATTTATTCGGCTCTGATGGCGCCGCTCGGCGTGGCACCGGTCCTGTTTGGAGTCGGCGGCTGGATCTACGGTCTGGTGGCGGCTGCCCTGGGCGGGTTCTTCCTGTTGAGCGCATGGCAGGTCTGGCGCGCCGAGGATGGCGACGACGGACCGGCGAAGAAGCTGTTCGGCTACTCGATCTTCTATCTGTTCGCCTTGTTCGGCGCGCTGTTGGTCGACGTCAAACTGTTCTCGGGGGTCTGACATGACCGGCGACGACATCAAGCCGCAGGGCGATATGAACTCCGAGGCGTTCTACGCACAGCGCCGGCGCAAGAATCTGGCGATTGTCGGCACCGTATTCGGACTGGCCGTTTTGTTCTTCCTGATTACCATCGTTCGGATGCAGATCAACCAATGACCGACCCGGCTCTCAGACAAGATCAGAGTAAAGCGCGACGCGGTAACCTGCGGACCGCCGGCGGACTTGCGGTGGTGGTGATCGGGATGGTCGGGCTGGCCTATGCGTCCGTGCCGCTGTACGAGATCTTCTGCCGCGTGACGGGCTTCGGCGGCACCACGCAGGTGTCCGAACTGGAATCCGATCAGGTGATCGACCGGACCTTCACCATCCGCTTCGACTCGAACGTCAACGATGCGCTGCCCTGGCAGTTCATGCCGGCGGTCAACGAGGTCGACGTCAAGGTGGGCGAGAATAAGCTGGCGTTCTATCGGGCCACCAATACCAGCGAGGAGACGATCGTCGGCACGGCGACGTTCAACGTTACGCCGGACAAAGCGGGCCTGTATTTCAACAAGGTGCAATGTTTCTGCTTCACCGAGCAGGTCCTGAAGCCTGGGCAAACCGTGGACATGCCGGTCTCGTTCTTCCTGGATCCGGCGTTGATGGACGACGCCAAGATGGACGGACTGACGACCATCACCCTGTCCTACACATTCTTCCGGTCTCGAGATCAGTCGGCGGCGGAGCAGGTGGCATTCGCGCCGGCACCGGCGACGGCGGGGACCGGTTCAGGGTCAAACGACTAGCTTTATGCGCGGTCGCGCGCTAACCAATGGAGAGGCAGCCGGAACGGGCTGTCGATGACGCGAGGGGACTATGGCAACAGAACAAAAGCATCCCTATCACCTGGTCGAGGCGAGCCCTTGGCCGATCGTTGGGGCCGGCGGTGCGTTCGTCATGACGCTTGGCGGCGTGATGTACATGCACGAGATGGCTTACGGCGGAGCGCTTTCGCTGGTCGGTTTGGCCCTGGTTCTGATGACCATGTATTTCTGGCTGCGCGACGTGGTCCGGGAAGCGGTGTTCCAGGGACACAACACGCCGGTGGTCGAAATCGGTTCGCGCTACGGCATGCTGCTGTTCATCGCCTCGGAGGTGATGTTCTTCCTGGCCTTTTTCTGGGCGTTCTTCGATTTCGCGCTGTACCCCCGCGGCGGTGTCTGGCCGCCGGAAGGTGTCGAGGTATTCGATCCGTTTGACCTGCCGCTCATGAACACACTGATCCTGCTGCTGTCCGGCACCACGGTGACCTGGGCGCATGACGCGATCCTGCGCGGCAACCGGCAGGAGACCCTGATCGGCCTGGGCCTCACCGTCGGACTCGGGATGTTGTTTACGGCGCTGCAGGCTTACGAGTACAGCCACGCCGCCTTCGGGTTCACCGACGGGATCTACTCCTCGACCTTCTACATGGCGACCGGTTTTCACGGCTTCCACGTGATCGTCGGCACCATCTT
>CALAHL010000368.1 GCA_937891725.1 uncultured Rhodospirillaceae bacterium
TTGCCTTCATAGAGGTCATCAAAATGTCGAACGAACGCCCGACTACGCCCCAAGATCCTGAGATGGAGTCCGCCAACGAGGCGGCGGAACGGGATATGGATTCCCACGCCGAAGGGGGTCTGCCCGGTGACGGTCATATTTCGATGGACGGAACGGTGCCGACCGGGGACGGGGATCCCCGCGATCTGCGGATCGCCGAGCTCGAACAGCAGCTGGCCGAGACCAAGGATCAGGCGCTGCGCGCACTGGCCGAGGCCGAGAATGTGCGCCGCCGGACCCAGCGTGAGACCGAGCAGATCAAGAAATACGCCCCGGGCAGCCTCGCCAAGGATCTGATGAGCGCGCTCGACAACCTGACCCGCGCCCTGCAGGCCGCTCCGGATAAGGAAGGCCTGGACGAGGTGACCAAGAATCTGGTGATCGGCGTCGAGATGATCGAGAAGGAAGTGGTCTCGGCCTTCGAGAAGAATCACATCCTGCGGGTCGATCCGATGGGCCAGAAATTCGATCCCAATTTCCACGAGGCGATGTTCGAGGTCCCGGATACCGGCAAGCCCGCCGGCACCGTGGTCCAGGTCCTGGCCCCGGGCTATGTGCTGCGGGACCGGCTGCTGCGCGCGGCCATGGTCGGCGTGGCCAAGGGCGGTGCCCCCGAGGCCCACAAGCCAATCGATACGACAGCGTAACGGACCCCTACGCGAGGCTCCGCGCCATCAGGAACCCGCCGTCCGGGTCATGCGCCCGGTGTTTGCGCTTGGCGGTGTCCGGACGGCCCACGGCGTAGCAGTAGACGCAGCCGTGCGGGCAGCTGTCATAGGCGCCGATATCGCGGGATTGGGCGCACAGGCAGCCGGGCCGGTTGCCTTTGGTGACAGCCGCGATCTCATAGCCTGCCACATCCGAGAGCCGGCGCGCGTCGATACAGGCGGCCGCCACCAAAGGGTCGGCCAGCAGATCCGGCTGGGCGCACAGGGTCGGGGTGATCCCGGCCTCCCGCGCCAGCAGACCCAGCTCCGCAAGCAAGGCGCGCTTCTCCGGATCCTCCGGGTCGCGCCAGGCGATCCCCTGCTCCCGCCGCAGCCGCTCCAGATTGGCGCCGGTTTTCCGGTAGATGTTGGTGAACGACAAAGTGACCTCGTCCAAAGAGCCGGACAGCGCGCGCGCCAGTTCGGCGAACTGGGCGCGGTGGAACTCGGTCTCGGTCAGATCGGTGATCAGGATCGGGTCGTAGCGCCACACCACCGAGCGCCGTCCGAACCTCCGGGACAGGGCCCGGATCTGGGCGATGGCCGCCTCGGTCGGGATCACCGAGCGCTCCAGTGCGCGGGGATAGCCGGTCATGGTGACCTGCACGACGAACGGCCATGCCATTGCCGAAAGCCGGTCCAGCTCCTCCAGGAACGGCGCCGCATTCCGGGTCCAGAACACGAACCCATCGACCGCTTCGCGCCGCAGATCCACCCGGAACGGAGTGCCGCCCCAGGGATTCACCACGTCCGCGAACCCGGCGTCGAGACGGTTGCGGAACCACCGGCCGTAGAATGCGGGGATGTCGGTCTTATAACTGGCGGAGACGATCATCGGGGGAGCCTGACGGGCGACCCCGTCGCTTGCAAGTGCGGTGCCGCCTGTGGGCGGGGTTATATGATCCATCTCAATTCGGGGTCAATTCGGGCCGAAAAAGGCGGGTTCTAGGCCCTCGCCCGGCTTGCGTCCGCGCCTACGGCCCCTATATACGAGCCAGACAATTTACCACGG
>CALAHL010000369.1 GCA_937891725.1 uncultured Rhodospirillaceae bacterium
GGCACACCGCCCAGCAAGACACCGTTACCGCCCTGGGTCTTCTCCAGACAATGGGCCCCGGCCTGGATCGACATCCGTCCCGCCACCTCGCTCATCGGGGCCAGCAGCGGCAGCCTACCCTTGGCGTCCGTCACCGTCTCGTAGGCGATGGCAATGCACCCGCTCTCCACCAGGCCCTTGGTCTGGGCCGCGTCGGGGGCGAGATGCAGGTAGGTGAACAGGATCTGACCCGGCCGGAGCATGGCGATTTCCCGTGCCTGCGGCTCCTTGACCTTTACGATCATCTCCGCAGCGGCGAACACCTCCGCCGCCGTCTTCACAATCGTGGCACCTGCAGCCGCGTAATGGTCATCGTCGAGGCCGATGCCGTAACCGGCATGGGTCTCGACAACAACCTCGTGACCGTGGGCCACCAGTTCCCGCACTCCGGCGGGAACCAGCCCGACCCGGTACTCATGGTTCTTGATTTCCTTCGGCACACCGATACGCATCGTGTCCTCCTCATTTCGGAAGACACGAAGGTAGGCCCGCCGGATACGGCCCGCAAGCGGGCGGGCCGCCCCCTCAACCGGCCTTGAGCAACAGGTCGGTCAACTCGTCCGGCTGATCCACCATCAGATCGTGTCCGCCCGACAGGGTATGGCAGTCGAACCGACTGTCCGCCTTGGCTTTGGTCAGCATTGTGTCGAAATGCTCGCTCGCGAAACCACCGGCCCTGATGTACATCCGGTTCGGCACCCGATCGATCGCTCCGGTCAGCCGCACCCGCTTGGTGAAGCAGGCGATCGACATGTCGGTGCAGTTGCCGTCAACCCACGCCTGGTCCGCTGCGTTCACGTTGAAATCCGCCGCCTTGGTGGGGGCAATCCGCCAGCCGCCGCCGGCCTTCGCCTTTGCATGGAAGATCTTGTTCTGCTCTTCCGAGCGCAGGTCGAGCGAGCACTGACCGTCGCCCGGGATCAGCGCGTCCACATAGACCAGCGCCTTTAGACTGTCGGCCGCCCGATCCGCCGCCTCGGTGATCACCATGCCGCCATAGGAGTGCCCGACCAGGATCACGTCGTTCAGCCCTTCCCATTTGATCGTGCCGACCACGTCCCGCACATGGGTCATCAGCGAGATCGTCGGCCCCATCAGATGAGAGCGCTCTGCCAACCCAGTCAAAGTCGGGGTGAAGACCGTGTGGCCCTTGGCCCGCAGCCGCTCCGCCACCCGCACCCAACACCAGCTACCGTGCCAGGCGCCGTGAACCAGGACATAGGTACTCATCCCTCAAACTCCCCAAGTTGTCGTGACCACCGGTCGAGCACCTTCAGGCCGAAGGGCACCGGCGCCTGGGACCGCGATCGTGCACCTCACCGAGACCGATGCGACGGGCCGCCAGACGTGTGCCATAGCACATCAAATGATCGACCGATGTCATCAGAAACTGCAACAGCGGCAGAATTTCCCTGAACGCGGCCATTCCCTGTTCGGTCCGACCTGCCTCCAGATTCTCAAAGATACGGCTTTGGATATCGCAGGTCTCGACGCTGGGGATCATGCCGGTGCAGCCCGCCATCATCTGATCCGGCATCTCGACCCCGTTACGGCCGCCCAGCAGGGTGAAGCTGCCGCCCGCCGCGTCCGACAGCCGCGCGAGGTCGAGCAGCGTACCCTCGTCCTTCACGATGGAGATATTGGGGTGCCGTCGGTGCAGTTCAATCAATCCCGGCACCGACAGCCCGATCCCGAT
>CALAHL010000370.1 GCA_937891725.1 uncultured Rhodospirillaceae bacterium
CGCAAGCCATGACCCTAACGATACCCGAAACGCCAGCCGAGATGGCCGCCTGCCTTATCCCGGTCGCAGACGCGCTGTTAGCCGAGTTGGGAGAGCGAGAAGCTCTCGAGGGGCGCGACCGCTGGGCCCGCTCCATCGCTCGTGCGATGTTTGACGGCGGTTGGCCGTGGGGTCGATTGGTTCTGCTGGCCTTGGGCGAAGAGGATCCTGGCCAACCCGCGCCGATCAAGGCATCAGGTCTGGAAATCTGGCGCGATCTGGCCGAGTTTTCGGAACATGCTCCGCTGCCGCCCGCCGGACAGGAACCGGTCAGCGGTGAAGAAGCCCGGCTGCATCTGGCCCGCGCGCTTGGGAAGAACTCCGAGGTGCGCCTGACCCAATCCGACTATGCGGAACTGGTCGCGGGCGCGTTTCAGCCGCCGCAGCGCGACGACCACCCCCATGTGGTTCTGGCCGAAGCCGGGACGGGTGTCGGCAAGACCATGGGCTATCTGGCTCCGGCGTCGCTGTGGGCGGAAAAGAACGAGGGGGCGGTCTGGGTCTCGACCTATACCCGGAACCTTCAGACCCAGATTGACGGGGAACTGGATCGGTTGTTCCCGGACCCGGTCGCGAAATCCCTCAAGGTGGTGGTGCGCAAAGGCCGGGAAAATTATCTCTGCCTTCTGAATTTGGAGGATGCGACCCGCGCCCTGCCCGGCATGCCCCGGCACGCGACGGCAATCGGATTGATGGCCCGTTGGGCGCGGGCGACCCGCGACGGGGATCTGCAGGGCGGCGATTTTCCGGCCTGGCTGACCGACCTGCTGGGACGAGGTCGAACGCAGGGGCTGGCTGACCGGCGCGGCGAGTGCATCTATTCCGCCTGCGCGCACTACCACAAATGCTTCATCGAACGGTCGGTCCGCCGGGCGAAGCGGGCGCGTGTGGTTGTGGCGAACCATGCGTTGGTGATGATCCAGGCGGCTTTGGGCGGGATCGACGACGCCACCGTGCCGACCCGCTACGTGTTCGACGAGGGTCATCACGTCTTCGACGCCGCAGATAGCGCGTTTTCAGCGAACCTGTCTGCCTTGGAA
>CALAHL010000371.1 GCA_937891725.1 uncultured Rhodospirillaceae bacterium
GCCCGTAGATCGGTTGGCGCACGACCTGGGCGTCTTCCTTGATGTAGAGCATGAGGATGATCAACAGCTTGCCCGAGAACAACACGGTCGAGCCGGGCGAGATGATGCCGAAGGGCAGTTCGATGTAGAAGACGCTCGCCAGATAGGTCTCGAGAAAATGCATCACGCCGAGCGCGCAGACGAACAGGCCGAGCCCGAACCGACGGCGGGCGCGGAACAACAGCGCCATGATGGTGAAATAGATCAGAGCCTGGCAGAGCAGCAGGCCGAAGTTCGCGAATGTCATGGACGGTGGGTCATGGAAGGAGCCGGGGAGAAGCAGGGCGGTGGGTGAGCGTGACGTTTTCCCGACAGTAACGCTGTCGCACCGCAGCGCAAACTCTGTTAGGTGCCGACTTTGCTGCAGACCCATCCATCCGGGCCGCGTTCGAACTTCAGAGGTGCCGCATTCTGGAAGTGATCCTCTTTGAGACGCACGCCGAGCATGGACGACAGGACGTAAATCAGTCCTCCGTGCGAGACCATCAAGGTGTGGTCGCCATGCGAGATCCCATGGGCGAGGCCGGTTCGGCTGCGGGAGACGAAGGCATCGGGGGGTTCGCCACCCGGCGGCTCGGAAGCCCAGTCGATCTCGTGCGACGGGCTGCCGATCAGATCGCCGAAGCTCCGCTCCCGCAGCCAGGGCATCGGTCTCAGAGCGACGTCGTGGTGCCGGGCGACGGTCGACGCGGTCTCCCAGGCCCGGGCCATGTCGCTGGCAAGGATGGAGGTGATGGGTTCTGCCGCCAGGCACGCTGCTGCGGCGGCAGCCTGGGACCGTCCGGTCGCGTTCAACGCGGTCTCCGGACCTTGATAGAACCTGTTCAGACTGCCGTCGGTCTGGCCGTGGCGCAGGAAGTAGAACACGCGGGTCGCGGTCTCGAACGGCGTCATGGCAAGTGCGCGCACCACCTCGATCCCCTTCGGCGCGCCGAGCCGTCCGGTGCTCTCGATTTCCGCCATGATGCGTATCCTCTTCGTGATCTGTGCGTTTGCAGCCCGGGTGGTTTACCGTTCCCCGCTCCCATACGAAAGGTATTCCGCATGACGCCGAACCTCACACCGACCGTGATCGACAGTATCGAGGACTTGGAAGCGCGCGTCGGCGAGACGATTGGGATCAGTGGATGGATTCCGATCGCTCAGGACCGGATCGATCAATTCGCCGAGGCCACCGATGACCGCCAGTGGATCCATGTGGATGCGGACCGGGCCAATCGCGAGTCCCCGTTCGGCGCACCGGTGGCGCACGGATATCTCACATTATCCTTGTTGCCGCGCATAGTGATCGAGGCCATGACGTTCACGCCGAAGAAGACCGGGATAAACTACGGTCTGGACAAGGTGCGCTTTATCGCGCCGGTGCCCGTCGGTGCGCGCATCCGAGGACATGTTGCCCTGCGTTCGGTCGAGCGGCGCGATGCCCAGACGCTTCAGATCGGGTTGTCCGTCACGGTTGAAATCGAAGGGTCCGAGAAGCCGGCCTGCATCGCCGAGTCGATCGTGCGCTACTTAGTTTGATAAAAATTAAAATGAATCTTGTTTTTCCTGGACTTGATGTAATTTTACTCAAATCATCGCGAGAGGGGTCTGTCTGAGGTCAGAAATCTAAGAATCGACTCGGAACTATGGTCCTCCAGATCGCAACCTAATTGGGAATTCTATGCGGCGCTTCTTGCTCCTCTGCCTTGTGGCTCTGGCACTGTTGAGTATCGGTGGTGGCGCATCCTACTGGACCTATTCGACCGAGCGCGCGGATCGGATCAGCGAAGCTGCCAAGGATCTTCGGGACTCGACGACGGTCTTCGTCCAGGCGATGAATGGGATATTCGAGCCGGGCCTGGCGTTACATGAAACCATTTTGAGCTCCGGCCTGCAGTTCGTTGAGCCGTCCGAACGCCTGAGTGTTTTCTTCGCGCTCTCGACCGGCCCGATTCAGCGCTATGAGCAGATCAACGGTGCGTTTGTCGGCTTTCCGAACGGAGAGTTCCTGCACGTCCAGGATCTCGCCATTCAATCCGAAACCACCGAATCTGTCGAAACCACACGTGTAAAACGGCTTCTGGGGCGGATCATCGACCTGCCGTATCAGGACCCGATCGGCCTGTGGCTGAGTTATGATCCCAAGGAGCGGCGCTGGTTTCCCCATCAACAGGATGCCAAGCCTTATGATCCGCGCACGCGGCCTTGGTACACGGAAGCGGTGAAGGCCGGCGCGCCGGTCTGGACCGAAACCTATATCTTCGCGTCGAGCGGCCAGCTGGGTGTCACCTACGCCACCCCGATTTACGATGAGAATGACGACCTCTGGGGAGTGATCGGCGTTGACCTGTCGTTGGCGTCGCTTTCACAGACCTTGGAGCAGACCTCAAGCGCCTTGGTAAACGCCGACTTGGTCTTCGCGACCGATTTGGGGGACCAGGTCGTCGGTCATCCGGATTTTGTCGCCTTGGCGGATCAGTTCGATGCGGATACCGCTGCATTTCTGGAGCGGTATCTGCGTCCGGACAGCTTGGAACGTATCCTGTCCGGAGAATTGACCAGTCATGACGAGGTCGAGACCGTGATGGTGAATAATGCCTCGTACTTGGCGGTCCGCAAGGATCTGGACCCGAAGCAATCGATGCCACTCCATATCTATCTGGGCCGCAATCTGGATTCGATTCTGGGTGATGCGATTGAACTGATGTACCGCAATATGGCGCTGGTTTTCTTCGGCGTCGTCGGGTTCGGTGTGGTGGCGTCCTACGCGGTGAAACTGCGGGTGGAGGTGGTTGCCCGCGAACGGGCCGAAGCAGAACTGATCGAAGCGCGGGATATCGCGGAGGCGGCGACCCAGGCCAAATCCACCTTTCTCGCGACCATGAGCCATGAGATCCGCACGCCGATGAACGGTGTTATGTCGATGGCGGAGCTGTTGGGCCTGACCCGGCTCGACGGCGAGCAGCGGCGTATGGCCAGAATCATAACCGACAGCGCGACGGCTCTTCTGACCATCATCAACGACATTCTGGATTTCTCCAAAATCGAGGCCGGAAAGCTGGAGATTGAACAGGTCGAATTCTCCCTGATGGACGTTGTGAACGGGTCCGCCGAACTGCTGGCGCCTCGGGCGGAAGCGAAAGGGTTGGACATCCTGGTCGATATCGATCCGAGCTTGGTCGACCGGCGCCTCGGAGACCCGACCCGCTTACGGCAGATCCTGCTCAATCTCGGCGGGAATGCCGTAAAATTCACCGAGGCAGGCTCTGTCGGGCTCAAAGTGATGGCGCTTGAGGAAAGCGACGGGCTGCGGTTCGAGGTAAGCGACACCGGCATCGGCCTGACTCCCGAGCAGCGGAGCAAGCTCTTCCAGGCCTTCGTGCAGGCCGACACCTCGACGTCGCGCAAGTTCGGTGGCACCGGCCTTGGCCTGTCGATCTGCCAGAGACTCACCGAATTGATGGACGGGAGGATCGGGGCGGACAGCGTGATCGGTGAAGGGTCCGTGTTCTGGTTCGAGTTGCCCTTGCAGGCGATTGGGGTCGACGCGCCGGTGCCCGATCACGATCTGAGCCCGGCGTCGGTTGGTCTGATCGGATTGACGGATGGACTGGCCTGGCAGACCGAGCGCTACCTTGCTGCGGGCGGCGTGACGCGCATCGCCAAAGTCCCGGATTTCACCTCTCTGGCGGATCGGCAGGCGGACCATTGCCAGGCGGATCTTTGGATTGTCGCCTGTTCCACGCCGGATCTGGATAGCACGGCGTTGGGAACTCTGCAGGGCGCTGTCGCGCTGATCGGTCGGCGGACGGAACTGCCCGATCTCGCACCGGAAATCAAACGCACGGCGTCGGTTCTGCTGTCCCTGCCGATCGCACGGCCCCCGCTTTGGCGGTCGGTGGCGATTGGGTTAGGGCTTGCGCAAGCCGACGAGACCGAGATCGAAGTGCGCGAGGATATGGCCTTCGCACCGCCGGAGATAGAGGAGGCGCGTGCGGCCGGTGTTCTGGTCTTGGTGGCGGAGGATAATGAGACGAACCAGATTGTGATCCGGCAGATGCTTTCGAAAATGGGTTTTGCC
>CALAHL010000372.1 GCA_937891725.1 uncultured Rhodospirillaceae bacterium
ACGGGGTTGTATAACGACTGGTGTTCGCCTGGAGCAGCCCGAAGTCGACCCTGCCGAGCGCGGTGACGAAGGCGCTGCCGATGAGAAATCCGGCCGTCGCCAACAGGACACCGTGGCTGGCGGTAAACCTGTCTCTGCGGATAACCGATTCCACCGACAGGACAACTACGGCGACGATGGCGAGACTGCCCAGGATATCCTGTCCGGTTGTCCCGATCTGGGCCACACCCGACGTCAGATAGCGAATGACGTACCGGGCAACCGCCGCCGGATGGCCGAGAGCCTCAATCGGGTCGGGATGGCCCGGCGCCAGGCTGAAGTCGATCAGTTCTCCGGCGATCACACAACCGCCGACTACGGTCAGCGACAGCGCTATGCGCCATCCGAGGCGCAGCCAGAGAGACAGCACCACCAATAACGGCCAGACGATCAGGCCGTTCTTCATCGAATAGGTGCTCAGCAAGCCCGCCTGTACAGCAACAACGACCGCCAGAAGCCGATACGCCCAATTCTGTCCGTCGCGGGTCTGCGGTGCGAGCGAAAGCAAAGCGAAGGACAGGATCGCAAACATCCAGACTTGGATGAATTGCACCTGAAATCCTCTGGTGAGATTATCTATTTGCACCGGCGAGAATGCGGTTGCGAAGGCCATCGCACCGAAAGCTGCCAAAGGCCATTTGGCAAAGCCGATCCCTCGAGCCAAGCCCGAAAGCAAGCCCGCCGTCGCAAGCGCAGAGCTGAGGATCAAGACGATCAATAGGGTCTGCCGACCCTCGAAGAACACCAAATCCACCAAAACCGCCAACCGGGTCAAGATCAGGCGATGCTCATTGTGATGATTCAGTAAAGGGCCGATCCCAAGGCCACCCCAGCCGCCACCGGCGATAATTTGACCGGTCATGTGCAACAGATCGTCGGTCGGTACCGGTACGAATATGAACCAAACCACCGCAAGTCCCATCATGACCGTCAGAGCCGAAACGGCAAAAACCAGCAGTGATGCCTTTTTCATCGGGGGTCGATCTTTGCGAAGGAGAAATGACGATGGCCAAAATAGCTGGTCACCGCCGGGATCGCGACCCCGATCAGATGCGCGATGTCTTCGGCGTGCCACGCAAAACCAATCGCGGGGAAGGCCAGTCGGGCAAGACCGACGCTGACCAGCCAGACCTGGGCCAAGGCGAAGACATTCACGATGGCGAACCGGAACAGTTCGGAACCCGTGCTCCTGCCGGACTCATCGAAAACGAACATCCGCGCCAACAGATAGGCCGTGGTCATGCCGAACAGATAGGCGACCGCGACTGCGGCCTCGTAGCTCATGACGTGGCTCAGCCCCCAACGGGCTGCCACGTTCACCCCAGCTGCGATTCCGCCGGTCAGAACAAACCGGGTGAATTCCCCCATCTCTCCGATGCGACTCATGAGCGGCGCATATCTTTTATCTCGGCCGCCATCTCCGCACCCAGCCGGACGCTTTCCGAGATGCCCCGATCCTCCGGATAGTAAAAACAGGTATCAGCAATCCACAGCCCGGCAATCGGAGACTTGGTCGGCGGGATCTTAGCCGCGAAACCGGGCTCGCAAACCGGTTGGGCGTGGCGCAGCCGTCCGACGGTCGAGGCCTTCAGGTCCACCTCGGTCAGCAACGGATTGAGCCGCCGCAGGACACCCATCGATTCCGTGACAAACTGCGCGTCATTCCAGCCCCATTTCGGATGGGTTGCCGGCATGTAGTAGGGCACGTAGATCACCGTGTCCTCGACCGGTCGCAGATTGGAAAACTGGATGATGCCGGGCACCGGGACGGCCGGATCGTTGATGTTGACCCAGAAATGCTTGGTGACGGATTTCGACAGCTTCAGCAGAACGCAGACCACACCGATATTTGAGATCGCGTCATACCGCGCCTTCCAGTCGTCCGGCAGGGTCGGCACAAGTTTCGAGACATAGGGGGTCGGCAAGGTTGAGATCACCGCATCGGCGGATACAACCTCGTCACCGACACGGACCCCGGTGACCGCGCTGTCCGTCGCAATGACCTCGGTCGCACGCGCTCCGAGGCGGATCCGCCCACCCAACCGCTCAATCTCTCGCACCAGAGCGGTGACGAGCGTTTCCGATCCACCCTCGATATATCCGAGCTCTTCCTGCATCAGCGATCGGCGCGAGGTCCCGACGCGCTTGATGCGGGTCCAGATCCACGCCGCCGAAACATTGTCCGCGTATTCAAAGAATTTCAGATCGAACAGCCTGCGCCACAGCACGTCATAGGCCTTGCGCCCGGCTCCGCCCTCTATCCAATCCTTGGCAGATACATTCTCCAGCGGATGCCAGTCGGTCCGTTTGGTCGCGAGAAACATCTGAAGGCCATAGCGGAACTTCGTGATCCAATCGACCTTCGGGAACTTCAGCAGCGAGATCGGATCGCCCCAGCCGAACATCTTACCGTCGACGAAATACCCCATCGAGGTTGGCGTCCAGCGGAGCTTGTCATGGATGCCGAGCTTGGCCAGCAGATCGAAGGTCGACTGATCCGACTTGCAGATGAAATGGTAGAACCGCTCGATCGACAGCCCATCGAAATCCAGATGCGCCGCCATCCCACCGGGGACATTGTCGGCTTCGAGGACCGTCACGTCGTGACCGTCCTCAAGCGCCCGCAAGGCTGCCGCCAGTCCCATGGCTCCGGATCCGATCACGACGACGCGACGCTTGGTCTCTGTCACGGGCTAAAACTCCAAGACCACGTCGGCATAGCGCGGATCGGTAAAACTGTGACTGAGCGCCTGGTCCAGATCGGTCGCTGGCACGTCGAAGATCTCCGGCCAATCGATCAGTTCGAACACATCGGGAGTGACCAAGGCTTCAAGTTGCTTGGTGGTGAACGGCGGATTCTTGTCGAGCACCGCGTAGATCTTGAGCAGCATCCAAAACAGGCTGTAGGGAATTCGGACGATCGGGGTTTTCGCACCGGTTGCCCGCTTCACCGCTCGGATCAGGTCGATATAGTCGATCCGCTCGCGGCCCGAGATGTTCCACGCCCCTTCCCGCCGCCCGTCCAGACAGGCCCGCACAATCGCGGAGAAATCACCGGCATAGAGCGGCTGGCGCAGATAGCGGCCGGAGCCCGGGATCGGGAACACCGGAGCGCGCTGCATGAACCGCGCAAGCCATCCGAGATGCTTGCGATCGAACAGCCCGAACATCAACGTCGGGCGCAGGGTCGCATGCGCGATCCCGCTGTCCATCACCAAGGCCTCCTGGGCTTTCTTGGTCTCGGTGTAGAAATCCGTCGCCTTGGAATTCACCACCGACGAACTGATGTGCACCAGATAGGGAATGCCCGCAGCCTTGGTCGCGTCCAAGACATGGCGGGTGGCCGTGATGTTGTTGCGCTCGAATTCACTCCCGTCCAAGCCGCCGATCTGCGCATGCAGCTGAACCAGCGCTGCGGCCCCAGAAAAGCTGTCTGTCCAGGCGCCCGGCACGGCCAGGTCCGCCTCGATCACGGTGATGTCCGGATGCAGCCGGGCCAGGGTTGCGGTATTGGCCGGATGCTTGTCGATTGCGACAATCTCAAGGGCGGAGTCAGGCGCTGCGCGCGCCCGGTCGAGCAAGCCGACGATCAGGTTCTGTCCGACCAGGCCGGCCGCACCGGTGATGACGATCTTGCCCACGCGCGGCCCCCCGTCAGATGTTCATCTTGTTGAAGATGATCCTCGGCAAATGCCGGATGATCATCATGATCCCCCACCAGAACCACGGCGTGTAGATCACCACCTTGCGCTTCGCGATCGCCGCCTCGATATCCGCCGCCACCTTCTCCGGGGTCGACCAGAGCGGCCCGCCCTTTTGCATATGAGCCGTCATCGGGGTGTCGACCGGCCCCGGCTTCACGCACAGCACGTGCACCTTTGAGCCCGCGAACCGGTGCGCCAGTCCCTCGACATAGCGGGTCAGCCCGCCCTTGGCGGCTCCATAGGAATATCCGATCCGTCGGCCCCGATCGCCCGCAACCGAGGACAGCACCACGAGCGACCCCTTGCCCCGCCGCTCCAGCTCCCCGGCGGCAAGCTCCGCCCAGATGGCGGCACTGGTGAAATTGTTCACCAGGATCCGGCGCAGGAAGCCGGCATCGGCTTGGCCCCGCTCCTGATCCCCCAATTCCCCATAGGCCAACAGCACCAGGTCCAACCCGCCGAGCGCCTCGACCATTTTCCCGAAACGCCGGTCCTGATCCTCAAGATCCGCGAGGTCGGTGACGAAAACGTCCACCGACTTCGCACCTCGTGCGGTCAGATCGGTCGCGATCGGATCGAGTTTATCCTTGCTGCGACCAACCAGCAGCAGGTGATCCCCCGCTTCCGCCCGGCCACGCGCCCAATGTTCCGCGATCGAGGAGGTCGCCCCCAGGATCAAGACCCGATTGTTCTCCGACATGCCTTCAATTCTCCCCAGACGGTGCAGATTCCACTCCCGTCACCCTGCGCCAGAAACTGGACATCAGGAGCGGGTCGCGCAGGTCTTCTAACTCGCGCCAATTGGGAAAGCCCGACTGGAACGTCGCCGACGACATGCGACCGTCCTTGGCGGGGTATATCCGCCCACCGGCCTCCACAACAACCCGGTCTAGCGCATCGAGCAACGCCAAGGTTCGCAGACCCCGGTTCGGAAAATCCAGCGCCAGCGTTGGCCCAGCCATTGGAAAGGACAACAGGCCCGGCGACGCGATGTCCCCGAAGGTCTTGAGTACGGCCAGAAACGACGCCTCCCCGCTGAGCGCGATCCGACCGAGCAGTTCGGCGATCACGGCGCGCGCATCCTCCGGTGGAACCACGCATTGCCATTGGTAGAAGCCGCGCGGGCCGTACAGCCGGTTCCAATGTTGTATTCGGTCCAGTGGGTAGAAGAACGGATCGTAATGCTGACGCCCCCTGAAACTGGAACTCGGCTTGCGGTAATAGAGCTGATTGAAGGCCCCGACCGTCCAACGGTTCAGCAGAAATCCAGGTGGGGTGATCGGCATGCTTGGACCGCCCGGCTTGTGCGCGCGGTGTGAGCCGCCGGTCGCATGCCGTCCGCGCGAGAACACGCCACGCCCCAAATTCCCCCCAGTCGCCAAGGTGTCGACCCAGGCGACGGTATAGGGCCACTCAGCACCCGCCTCGGACAGCGCAAAGAACTCGTTGAGGCTTTCGAACCGCTCGGTCTCGACTTCCATCTCGGCCGAACCGACGGGGATCAACTGCACTTCGACCCACTGGATGATCCCGGTCAGACCCAATCCGCCGACTGTCGCCGCGAACAGGTCGGCGTTCTCGTCCGGCCCACACACCAGCGCGCCACGATCCGAGCGCCACAGGCCGAACCGAGCCACATGGCGCCCGAAGCATCCGACCGCGTGATGGTTCTTGCCGTGAACGTCATTGGCGACCGCCCCCGCGAGGGTGACGAACTTGCTCCCCGGCGTGACCGGCACGAACCAGCCGGACGGGACCGCCACCCGCAACACCGCATCAAGCGACACGCCCGCTTCGGCCCGCAGGAGTCCGGTGCCGCGATCAAAAGCCAGGAATCGGTCCAGCCCGGCGGTCTTGACC
>CALAHL010000373.1 GCA_937891725.1 uncultured Rhodospirillaceae bacterium
GTCCAGGGCGGTCACCGAGAAGGATTTGGACCGGACCGCCTGCGACAGATGGTCTGCCGCGTGGCGCTGCTCTTCCGACAGACTGCGTCCGGGCAGATCCGGGTTCGGTGCGCCGAACGGCGAGGGCGGGGCGAGCGCATGGGTCTCGATCATCCCGGCGTCGGCCATGGCCTTGAGCACCGCCGGCCCGACTCCGGCCTCCCGCGCCAGATCGCGCGGCTCCAGCCCCGGACCCTCGGTCAGCACGGTCAGAACCCGCCGCCGGGCCGGCGTCAGCCGGGCACAATGCTCCCAGGCCTCCTCCGGGGCCGCGACATGCAACAGCACAGGCGTCGAAGGCTCCAGGGCCGCAGGCACGCTGATCGCCATCCGGGCGACAGAGCCGCGCGCCGACAGGGTCCAGGCGGCGGTCCAATCGACCAGACGCAGGACGGCATCGGGAACCGGCGGGGTCGCGAATCGGCGAACGACCGCTTTCAGCCGCTCCTCGGCGATCGGCTCCGCCTCCAGCCCACCCGGCCCCAGCACGATTCCCGGCACCCGGCGCTTACCCAGCGGCACCTCGACCACATCGCCCCGCGCAAGCCCCCAGTCCGGGTCGGCCTTATAGTCGTAGGCGCCGCCGCTCGCACCGGGCAGGGGCAACGGCAACAGCACCGAGACGCGATCGAACGGCGCGTCCAAAAGGAAGAGATCATCGACCACAGGCGTGTTCGGCCCTTTCGGTTTGTTCAGTCGCCCAGCATGTCGGGGCCGGAGCACCCGGTCTATCTTCACGGCATTCCGGATCCTAACCATCTCGACCGTCGCCTCCTATGACGCGGCCTTGCGGGTATATTTCCGATCGAAACCGGCGTCCTCCACACAGATCGGGTGGTGAGCGTCACAGGCTTGGGGTAGACTCTGCCACGTGATTCGCATACCCCGGCGCCGGAAGCGGGCGGCTCGGTCGAGGCCACCGTCTTCGTCGTCCATCAACCTGCAACAGCGCCCGTGCAGGCGCGCTGATCCTAGAGCGGAGCCGTCGAGACACCATGAAGTTCTTTATCGATACAGCCGATGTCGGAGAAATTCGCGAATTGGCACAGACCGGCATGGTCGACGGGGTCACCACCAATCCGTCGCTGATCGCCAAGTCGGGCCGACCGATGGCCGAGGTGATCAAGGAAATTTGCGTCGTGGTTG
Source organism: uncultured Rhodospirillaceae bacterium (assembly GCA_937891725.1). Taxonomy (GTDB): domain Bacteria; phylum Pseudomonadota; class Alphaproteobacteria; order Thalassobaculales; family Thalassobaculaceae; genus JANSYC01. Next base: position 1,186 of record CALAHL010000373.1, read on the forward strand.
ACGGTCCGGTCTCAGCCGAGGTCACCGCGACCGATTTCGAGACCATGCTGAAGGAAGGCCACTACCTCGCAGGCATCGCCTCCAATGTCGCGGTCAAGGTGCCGCTGACGGTCGACGGCCTGAAGACCTGCAAGGCGCTGTCCGACGAAGGCACGCAGGTGAACGTCACCCTGTGCTTCTCGGCGGCACAGGCGCTGCTGGCGGCCAAGGCCGGCGCCACCTTCGTCTCGCCGTTCGTCGGACGACTGGACGATATCGGGGCCGACGGCATGGAACTGATCGAGGACATCGTTCAGATCTACGGGGTCTACGATTTCCCGACCGAGGTTCTGGTGGCTTCGGTCCGGGGACCCAATCATGTGGTACAGGCCGCCAAGATGGGCGCGGGCGTCGCGACCCTGCCGCCGGCGGTGCTGCGTCAGATGTACAATCACCCGCTGACGGACAAGGGTTTGGCCGCGTTCCTGGCCGATTGGAAGAAGACCGGTCAGTCGATCCTGTAGGGCTTGCGAGGACGACGGAAAGGCGTGGGAAGAGAGGACGCATGACGGATAAAGGCCCGGTCACACGCTCTCAAGGGAGCAAGTCGACACCCTCTCTGCAGGATCTCACTGCGGAACGGGTGGCCGAGTATCTGCGGGCCCATCCCGATTTCCTGATCGCCCACCCCGACCTCCTGGAGGTGCTCGACACGCCGGAGCAGGCCGGCGGCAACGTGGTCGATTTCCAGCACGCCATGGTCCAGCGCCTGCGGGACGAGACCCAGAAACTCCGGTCCGCCCAGGACTATCTGGTGACCAACGCCCGCGCCAATCAGACGATCCAGTCTCGGGTCCATGATTCGGTGCTGGCGATCCTGCGGGCCTCCAGTTTCGAGACCATGGTCCAGACCGTCACCACGGATCTGGCCATCATCCTGGACGTGGATGCGGTGACGATCGGGGTCGAGGCCGGCGATGTGCCGATTCCGAAGGCCTATGCCGCCGGGATCCGTGCGCTGCCCCAGGGCGCCGTCGACGGCATTCTCGGGCCGAACCGGGACGTCATGCTGATGGCACAGATCACCGGCGACCCGCGTCTGTTCGGCGCCGCCTCCGGACTGGTCCGCAGTCAGGCGCTGACCCGGTTGCGGGCGTCCAGCCAGGCGCCGGTCGGTCTGCTGGCGCTCGGCTCCCGCAAGGAAGACGGGTTCGCGCCCGGCCAGGGCACCGAGCTGCTCGGCTTTCTCGCCCGCGCGCTCGAGACGATGATCCGGCAATGGCTGCACCTGCCCAGGTGACCGACCGCGCGGCCGAGCGCGCCCTAGTCGAAAGCCTGTTCCCCGGCGCCGCCCCGCAACTGGCGGCCGAGATCGACGACTGGCGGGATTGGCTCCGCTCTGAGCGCCGAGTGTCGCCCCATACCCTGGACGCCTATTCCCGTGACCTGGGCGGATTCGTCGCCTTCCTCTCCGAACATTTGGGCGGACGGCCCGATATCCGGGCGCTCGGCCGCCTCAAGCCCGCCGATTTCCGGGCCTGGCTGGCCTGGAGGATGGCAGAGGACTACCACAAGAGCTCGACCGCCCGTGCCCTGTCGGTGGTGCGCGGCTTCTACAGGTTCCTGGACAAACGAGACCGGGTCACCTCGGCCGCGATCGGCGTGGTGCGGGGCCCCAAGGTCCCCCGCTCCCTGCCGCGCGCCATGTCGGCGGGCGAGGCGATCGACGCGCTGGAGGGGATCGGCGAGGTTACGGTCGAGGATTGGGTCGGCAAGCGGGACGCCGCCGTCCTGGCCCTGCTGTACGGCTGCGGGCTGCGGATCGGGGAGGCTCTCGGTCTCAACCACCGGGACGCCCCCACCGGCGACAGCCTGACCGTGACCGGCAAGGGCAACAAGACGCGCATGGTTCCCGTCCTGCCGGTCGTCCGGACGGCGGTGCAGACCTATCTGAAGGCGGTCCCCCATCGGCTTGAGCCGGACGGACCGCTGTTCGTCGGCATCCGTGGCGGCCGGCTGTCGCCGCGCCGGGTTCAGGAGGCGATGGCGCTGATGCGCGGCTGGCTCGGCCTGCCGGAAAGTGCCACCCCGCACGCGCTGCGGCATTCCTTCGCGACCCATCTGCTGGCCGGCGGCGGCGATCTGCGGGCGATCCAGGAGCTGCTGGGTCACGCCTCGCTGTCGACGACCCAGCGCTACACCGATGTGGATGCCGCCCGCCTGCTCGACATTCACCGGGCCGCCCACCCCAGAGACCGACATTAAGCCGTGGCAGGCGGCGCCGTGTTCATCGACCCGCAGATCCAGCGCGTTGCCGATGTGGTTGAGGCGATCGGCCTTTGGGTCCGGCCAGGTCCGGTACCGGACGGTGGCACGCTGTTGGCCGGACTTCGGGTCGAGCGTGGCGGGATCATCGTGGATGAGACCAAATCTCCCCATCCCGGCGATCTGCTTCATGAGGCCGCTCACCTGGCAGTGATGCCACCCCAGGATCGGGATACCGTCTGCGGTACGCTTCCGGCGGACGGCGGGTTGGAGATGGCCGCACTGGCTTGGTCCTATGCGATGGCGGTGCGGTTCGAACTGCCGTTGGACATGGTGTTTCACGACGCCTTCACCGCCGGCGGACCCTGGCTGCGCGAGCTGTTCGGCACGGGCCAATCAACCGGCGTGCCGCTGTTGCAGCTCTGGGATATGTGCCGCTTGGAGGGCGCGCCTCCGGGTTTCGAACATCTGCCGGTGTTCCCCGAAATGGCCAAATGGTTACGCCCGGCGTGAGATCTGCCAAGGCTGCCAATTCTTCGGTCTGGCCCGAAGCATCCCCCATCCGTCCGGGCTATGATGGGCAGGTTGGACACGCGCCAAACCGATACGCGACAGGAGGCAGGGATGAGCACGGTGAACCGTTTGGCCGAGATCGGCACGCTGGTCGGAGACCCGACCCGCGCGGCCATGCTGGAGGCGCTGATGGACGGGCGCGCGCTGACCGCCTCCGAGTTGGCTCGGGCCGCCGGGGTCACGGCGCAGACCGCGAGCGGCCATCTGTCGCAACTCGCAACGGCAGGCTTGCTGTCGGTCGAGAAACAGGGCCGTCACCGCTATCACCGGCTGGCCGGATCGGAGGTGGCGCGGCTTCTGGAAAGCCTGATGGAATGGACTGCCGGAGCCGAACCCAAAATGGCGCGGGCGATCGCCACCGGCCCGCGCAACGCCGCCATGCGCCGGGCCCGCACCTGCTACGACCATCTGGCGGGGCAATTGGGTGTGGCGATCAGCGACGCTCTGATCGCGCGGAATATCGTGATCTTCAGCGACGAGGGCGGGCTGCTGTCGCCGGACGGATCGGACGCCTTGCGGGAGATGGGTCTGAGGCTTCCCGCCACCAAGCTGAAGGGCACCCGGCCGCTCTGCCGCCCCTGCCTCGATTGGAGCGAGCGCCGCCCCCACATCGCCGGCGTGCTGGGCGCCACCATCGCCAGCCACGCCTTCGATGCGGGCTGGATCCGCCGCCTCGACGGCTCCCGCGCGGTCACGGTCACACGGACCGGCGAGGCGGAGTTGAAGCGGCTGTTCGGGGTTGGCGCTCTCTAAACGGCTTCACACAACATTCCGCTCCTTCACCGCAGCACCGGTCGCGATCCGCTCCAGCCCGAATCGGGTGAGGTCGATCGTCCGATAGGCGCCTGCGGTGATCAGCTCCATCACCGCCCGGCCGGCGCTCGGAGCCTGTTGCAGGCCGTGACCGCTGAAGCCGGTTGCCACAATCATACCCTCGACCTCGGGATGCCGACCGATCAGGGCATTCTGGTCCAGGCTGTTGTAGTCGTACCAGCCGGCCCAGGCACCGGTCGGCTTGATCGCCTCGAAGGCCGGGACCCGATGCGCGAGGGCGGGCCAGACGATCTCCTCGAACATCGGCCAGTCGACCTGGTCGTCCCAGGTTTCGGGATCCTCGTCTTCCGGCGGAGAGACGCCGCAGATGAAACCGGCCCCCTCGGGCCGCACGAAGACGCCGCTCGGATCGATGGTGAGCGGGCCGAGGCGGCTCGGCTCATCCGGCCATAGGGGGGTCCGACAGCTGATGACGAAAATCGAGCGTTTGCGCGGTCCGACCGGGATATCGACCCCGGCCAGGCGCCCCACCGCGCCCGAATGCGGCCCCGCCGCGACCACAACGGTGCCGGCGGAGATCGCGCGCCCGTCGGACAGGCGAACCCCTGTGGCGCGGCCACCCGCACGGTCGATCCCCACCACCTCCGCATCGAGATAGTCCGCCCCCAGATCCCGCGCCTTGCGCTTGAACGCCTGCAGCAGCGCGTTCGGATCGATCCAGCCCTCGCCGCGCTCGCCGAAGGCACCGGCCGACAGATCCTCGGTGTTCAGCCACGGAAACCGCCGGGCCAGGTCGTCCGGCTCGCACCAGGCGATGGCCGCCCCGCATTGCGTCTGCAGCGCGTGGTTCTCGGCCAGTATGTCGCGGCCGGTCGCTCCCGCCAGGAACAGATATCCCGCCTCCCGAAAGGTCAGATCCGGACGCTCGTCCGCCACCGCCAGAAGATCCGGGGCCTGGCGCAGAAAGTCCTGGGCGTGCAGGCCGATCTCGATGTTCTCGCGGATCGAGAACTGCTGACGGATGCCGCCGGCCGACAATGGAGTAGATGCGCGGGCATAGGTCCGATCCCGCTCCACCACCACCACACGCCCGTCGAAGTCCGGGCTCGCGCCCAGCCAGTACGCGATCGACGAGCCGATCACCCCGCCCCCCACGATTACGATATCGGCCGTCTCCTGCTTCGCCATCCGATATCTCCCCAATTCCTGTCAACGTTTGTCCTGTCCGCGCCCACGGTAATTGGACGGTGCAAATCCGCAAGCGGTGGCGGGACGGGCGACTCCGTTTTATGTTGAGCGCGCACTATGTTGGTGGGTGCGCCCACCTGAAAGGAGTCCGGCATGGCTGCCGTCGAAGACACCATCCTGAAGCGCCGTCAGAAGTCGGCGGCGGACCAGGCCACGTCGACCCGTCCGGTGTCGCTCGACGGTTTGGTGGTGACCCGGCGACGGGTGCCGAACCAGGCCGCGGTGTTCGATGCCGCCGCCGTCACAGCGGCGCTTTCCAGGGATGTGCTGTCGGTCGACGACCTGATTGCCCGCCGCGCCGCCCTGCTGGAGGTCTACAAATCCGCCCTGTCGCAAGGTGTGGAGGAAATCCGACGCCGGTTTGAGGCCAGCAATGACGGGGCCGCCTGCATGCGGGCCAATTGTTGGTTGATGGATCAGATTATCCGGGGCATCGCGGGCTTCGCCGCCCAGCACGAGTTTCCCGCCAACAACCTGACCGATGCCGAACGGATTGCCATCGCCGCGGTCGGCGGCTACGGCCGGGGGGAACTGGCCCCGGAATCCGATGTCGATCTGCTGTTTCTCCGGCCCTACAAGCAGACCGCCCGGGGCGAGCAGCTGGTCGAGTTCACCCTCTATCTGCTGTGGGATCTGGGCTTGAAGGTCGGACACGCGACCCGGTCCTGCGACGAGTGCGTCCGCCAGGCCAAATCCGACATGACGATCCGGACCGCCATGCTGGAATGCCGCCCGCTCTGGGGCGATGAAGAGCTTTATGTCGAAATGCGCCAGCGCTTCTTCTCCGATGTTGCTCAGGGCTCACCGCTGGATTTCGTGGAAGCCAAACTGGCGGAATCCGATGCCCGTCACCGCAAGCTGGGCGACAGCCGCTATGTGGTCGAGCCGAACATCAAGGACGGCAAGGGCGGTCTGCGGGATCTGCACACCCTGTTCTGGATCGGCAAGTACTGCTACCGGGTTGAAGAAGTCGGCGAACTGGTCGAGCGGGGCGTGCTGTCGATGGCCGAGGCCCGGCGGTTCGCCAAGGCGCAGAAGCTGATCTGGACCATCCGGTGCCATCTGCACTATCTGTCCGGCCGGCCGGAGGAGCGGCTGACCTTCGATCTGCAGCCGGTGATCGCCGAGCGGCTCGGCTATACCGACCGGGCCGGGGCGCGGGCGGTCGAGCGGTTCATGAAACACTATTTCCTGACCGCCAAGGACGTCGGCGACCTGACCCGTATCTTCTGCGCCGCGATCGAAGACCAGTATCAGCGGCGTCGGAAATGGTCGCCGCTCAGCTTCCTGCGGGCGCCGGCCACGATCGGGGATTTCCGGATTGAGAGCGACCGGATCACGGTCACGGATGACGGGGTATTCGAACGGGATCCGACCAACATCATCCGGCTGTTCCACGAGGCTCAGACCCGCGACGTGATGATCCATCCCTATGCGCTGCGGCTGCTGACCCAGAACCTGAAACGGATCGACAAGGATCTCCGCCGGGACCCGGAGGCCAACCGGCTGTTCCTGGGCATGCTGACCAGCGTGAACAACCCGTCGCGGACCCTGCGCCGGATGAGCGAGGCCAAGGTGCTTGGCCGGTTCGTGCCGGATTTCGGCCGGGTGGTCGCCCAGATGCAGTTCGACATGTACCACCTGTACACGGTCGATGAGCACACCCTGATGTGCATCGCGGTGCTGCACGAGATCGAAAGCGGCACCCTGCAGGAGATCGCCCCGATCGCGACCGAGGTGGTGCACAAGGTGCTGTCCCGGCGGGAGCTCTATGTGGCGATGTTCCTGCACGACATCGCCAAGGGGCGGGGCGGAGACCATTCGATCCTGGGAGAACGGGTCGCACGTCGGATCTGCCCGCGCCTGGGAATGACTGGGGAAGAGACCGATACCGTCGCCTGGCTGGTCCGCTGGCATCTTCTGATGTCAAACACCGCCTTCAAGCGCGACGTCAACGATCCCAAGACGGTCGAGGATTTCGTCAAGATCGTGCAGTCGCCGGAACGGCTGCGGCTGTTGCTGGTACTGACGGTGGCCGATATCCGCGGCGTCGGCCCGCATGTCTGGAACGGCTGGAAAGCGCAGCTGCTGCGGGATCTGTATCACGCGGCAAACGAGGCACTGGTCGGACAGTCCACCACGCGCGGGGCCGCCGTGCGGGCCGAGGGCGCCAAGTTGCGGCTGAAGGACGAGCTGGTCGGGCGCGGATGGGATGAGGCGGCGATCGAGACCCATCTGGGCCTCGGCTATCAGCCCTATTGGCTGTCCCATGATCTCGAAACCCATGTCCACCACGCCCAGATGATCCGCGAGGCGATGCGGGACGGTGCCCATCTTGCGGTCGACACGCGGGTCGACGCCTATCGGGAGGTCACCGAGGTTACCGTCTACGTCACCGACCATCCGGGCCTGTTCAGCCGGATCGCGGGCGCCATGTCGGCGGTCGGCGCAAACGTGGTGGACGCCAAGATCGCTACCCTGTCGAACGGGATGGCGCTGGACACCTTCATGATACAGGACAACGACCGGACAGCGTTCGACCGTCCGGATAAGCGGGCGCGCCTCGCCTCGGCGATCGAGCGGACGCTCTCCGGCCAGGTCAATCTCGAGGACGCGATCGCCAAGCGCAAACCTTCGATCCCCAAACGGACCCGCGCCCTGCGGGTCCCGCCCCGGGTGCTGATCGACGACAAGGCCAGCGTGACCCACACGGTGATCGAGGTGAACGCCCACGACGAACCCGGCGTGCTCTGGCGCATGACCCGGGCGCTGGCCTATCACGGCCTGCAGATCCACAGCGCCACCATCTCGACCTACGGCGAACGCTTCGTGGACGTGTTCTACGTCAAGGATGTGTTCGGCCTGAAGATCGAGAGCGAGAGCAAGAAACGCGACGTGCGCGAGGCGCTGCTGAAATTGCTGGAGCAGTAGGATCTCGACTGGCACCCTTTTCCCGGAGCGTTTGTTCGCTGACGCCGCCGCTTAGGGTTTGGCGTCCGGGCACATACCGGTCTTTGATTGTGCAGCGCTGCGCAAGCGCCCACTCGCACGCCCCCCTCCCGTAAACGCCTCGAATCGCGTACACCCTGTCCATGTCACTCGCGCGCGCCATAGCCGTTGTCGGCGGTTTCACGATGATCAGCCGGGTCACCGGATTCGTCCGTGATGTGCTGATCGCGGCGGTGCTGGGTGCCGGGCCGGTGGCGGACGCGTTTTTCGTGGCGTTCAAGCTGCCCAACTTCTTCCGTAGACTGACCGGAGAAGGGGCGATGACGGTCGCCTTCGTGCCGCTGTTCGCGGGCAAGGTCGAGGCCGAGGGGAAAGCCGCCGCCGTTGCGTTCGCCAGTCAGGTTCAGGCGGTTCTGATCGCCGGACTGCTGGCGTTTCTGATCGTGGTCGAGCTGTTCATGCCCTGGGTCATGCTGGCTCTCGCCCCCGGGTTCGCGGGCGACCCGGAGCGATTCGGGCTGGCGGTCGAGCTGACCCGGATCACCTTTCCCTATCTGCCGCTGATCTCGCTGGTTGCCCTGTGGGGCGGCATGCTGAATTCGCTTGGCCGGTTCGGGCCGATGGCGGCGGCCCCGATCCTGCTGAACCTGATCCTGATCGCCGCCCTGCTGGGCCTGGCGGGGGTGTTCGAGACGCCGGGCCATCTGTTGGCCTGGGGCGTGTCGGCGGCGGGTCTGGCGCAGGCCGTGTTCGTCGGAATTTCCTGCTGGCGGAACGGGGCCCTGCCGCGCATCCGGCTGCCCCGGCTGACACCCGAGGTCAAAAAGCTGTTCAAGCTCGCCCTGCCGGCAGCGATCGGCGCCGGGGTGGTGCAGGTCAACCTGCTGATCGACGTGGTGCTGGCCTCCCTGTTGCCGGCCGGCTCGGTCTCCTTCCTCTATTACGCCGACCGGGTGGTGCAGTTGCCGCTCGGGGTGGTGGGCGTGGCGATCGGCACCGCACTGCTGCCTCTGCTGTCGCGTCAGGTCCGGGCGGCGCTGTCGGGCGACGGCTCGGAGAGGCCCGCGCTCGACACCCAGAACCGGGCGCTGGAAATCGCTCTCCTGCTGACCGTTCCGTCGGCCATCGGCATCGCAGTGCTGGCCGCGCCCATGACCACCGTGTTGTTCGAGCGTGGCGCCTTCACCGCCGAGGACAGTGCGGCCACCGCCGCCGCCATGGCCGCCTTCGCGCTGGGCCTGCCGGCTTTCGTGCTGATCAAGGTGTTCCAGCCCGGTTTCTTCGCACGCCGGGACACCGCAACGCCGGTCAAGGTCGCGATGTTCGCGGTGGTCGCCAATCTGGCGCTTAATCTGGTGCTGATGCAGTACTACGCCCATGTGGGCATCGCGCTGTCGACCGCAATTGCCTCCTGGATGAACGCGGGTCTGCTGGCGCTGATCCTGGCGCGGCGCGGTCATCTGAAACCGGATCCCCGGTTGGCCAGACGCGCGCTCAGGATTCTGCTGGCCAGCGCGATAATGGGCGGGGTGGTCTGGGCCGTCACCGATGCCCTCGCCCCTTGGTTCGCGACCCGCGCCATGCTTGGTATCGTCGCCCTGATCCTGAGCATCGGCGCCGGGATCGGCAGCTATGCCCTGGTCGGAATTCTGGTCGGGGCACTGCACCCGCGTGAGTTGCTCGCCTCGATCCGCCGGCGTGAGGTCGAGCCGATCCAGACTCCCGAAGCTTGACGCGCCTCCAAGGCCTAGTAAAACCGCCCGACGCGTTCCATTTCACGTCATCACCTGCATGAGACCCGACCATGGCCCCGACACGACGCATTTTCTCCGGTATCCAGCCCAGCGGTAACCTGACCCTCGGCAACTATCTCGGAGCCATGCGGAACTGGGCGCGGCTGCAGGCCGAGAAGTCGTACGAATGTATCTTCTGCGTGGTCGACCAGCACGCGATCACGGTCCCGCAGAATCCAGCGGAGCTGCGGAATTCGACCCGTGAAGTGGCGTCCGGGATGATCGCGTCGGGCGTCGATCCGGACGACTGCATCCTGTTCAACCAATCCTACGTTCCCGAACACGCCCAACTGGCCTGGGTGTTCAACTGCGTGGCGCGCATGGGCTGGCTCAACCGGATGACCCAGTTCAAGGAAAAGGCCGGCAAGGATCGGGAGAACGCAACCGTCGGTCTGTTCGTCTACCCGAACCTCATGGCGGCGGACATCCTGGCCTATAAGGGCACCCATGTGCCGGTCGGCGACGATCAGAAGCAGCATCTCGAGCTGGCCCGCGATATCGCCCAGGCGTTTAACTCTATGTTTGGCAAGGAGATCTTCCCATTGCCCGAGCCGCAGATCTTCGGGGCCGCCACCCGGGTGATGAGCCTGCGGGACGGCACCAAGAAGATGAGCAAGTCGGAGCCGTCCGACATGTCGCGGATCAACATGACCGACGAGGCCGAGCTGATCGCCCAGAAGATCCGCAAGGCCAAGACCGACGCGGATCCCCTGCCAGAGACCACCGACGGCCTCACCGAACGGCCGGAGGCACGCAATCTGGTTGGGATTTACGCGGCCCTGTCGGATCAGACGCCGGAGCAGGTTCTGGCAGAGTTTGCGGGTCAGGGGTTCGGCGCGTTCAAGCCGAAACTGGCGGATCTGGCGGTCTCGGTGATGGGGCCGATCGGCACTGAAATGAAACGCCTGACCGCCGATACCGAGTATGTCGACGGCATCCTGCGCAAAGGCGGCGACCGGGCCCGAGATCTGGCCCGCCCGGTGATCGAGGAGGTCTACGACGCCGTCGGCTTCCTGCGACCCTGATCGGCGCTGGTATGGAAGGCCGCCGGATACTGTGGATCGTTGCCGAGGACTGGTTCTTCCGTCTGCACTATCTGGCGCTCGCCGAAGCGCTGATCGCGGCAGGCGCCGAGGTGCATCTGGCCGCCCGAATCGGACAGCGGGGGCCTGGGGCGCAAGCCGCCGTGGAAGCCGCCGGGATCACCGTGCATCCGCTGTCGAATCTGGATCGCACCGGGCTGAATCCGCGGGCGGACCTGGCGGCCGAGGCCGAAATGACCGCCCTGTGCCGCAGGCTTTCCCCGGATCTGGTACAAACCGTCGCGGTCAAGCCGGTGCTCTACGGCACGGTTGCGGCCCGCAAGGCTGGGGTCCCGGGGATCGCCGCCTGGCTGCCGGGGCTCGGCTACGTGTTCACCGGATCAAGCCTGAAGGCGCGGCTGCTGCGCCCCATGGTGTCGCTGCTGCTGCGACGGGCGCTGGGCGACGGTCGGATCGCCGCCATGACCCTGAACACCGATGATCAGGCCGCGTTCGCCCATCTGATCGGCCGCAGGACCGAGGACGTGACGGTGATCTCCGGCACCGGTGTGGACCTGGAGCGGTTCTCGGTCAGCCCGGAGCCGCAAGGCCCGGTGATCGCGAGTTTCGTGGGCCGGGTGCTGCGGGAGAAGGGGGTCGAGGAACTGGTCGCCGCCGCCCGCCTGCTCAAGCAAAGGGACATTACGGTTCAGATCCGGGTGGTCGGCGCGCCGGACACCGAAAACCCGACCGCCGTAAGCGAGGTGGAGCTGCGGCGCTGGACGTCAGACGGCCTGATCGACTGGACCGGGCCAACCGAGGACGTGCCGGAGGTCTGGCGCAGCTCGCATATCGCCGTGCTCCCGTCGCACCGGGAAGGGCTGGGGATGAGCCTGATCGAGGCGGCGGCCTGCGGCAGGCCCGCCGTCACCACCGACGTGCCCGGCTGCCGCCAGGCGGTCCAGCATGAGAGGACCGGGCTGGTGGTTCCGCTGAAGGACCCGGCGGCCCTGGCCGATGCGATCGGCAGACTGGCGCTCGATCCGGATCTCCGCCACCGCCTCGGCCAAGCCGCCCGCGCCCGCGCCGCGGCTGAATTCGGGCTGGAGGCGGTCCGGGCGCAACTGATGGCGCTTTATCGCGACCTGCTCAAGGACCGATCAACCGCAACGTAAAGCACTGCTGCCGTGACCAGGAAGGCGGGTGCGGTGGCGGCCGCGATGCCGACCACCCCGTAGATCCCCATCAGACCCAGATTGAACGTCACCGTCGCCACCAGATTGACCACGGCCGCCACGGCGATCGCCCGCCCCAGATCCAGGGCGGCCGCCGCGCGAACCAGGATCACCGTTGCCGCATAGGCCGGCAGCTGGGTCGCGTAGGCAATCAGCACATGGGACACCAGTTCGGTATCTGCGCTGGTGAAGGCGCCCCGCTGATACAGAATTCTGATCACCGGCTCGGCGATCAGGGCGGCGATCCCGACGGCGGGGATCGAAATCAGGGCGACGATGGCCACATGTTTGCGCAGCCGCCCCCGCAGGCCGACCCGGTCGCCGAGCGCCGCGTCCGAATAGGTCGGCAGCACCGCCACCCCCAGCGCCAGGGTCGCCACGTGCAACCCCGCCAGCACCAGTTTGGCTCCGTATCCGATCGCCGAGGCCGCCCCGGTGCCGAGCGAGGCCGCCATCATCTGATCGATCAGCCCCGCACCGCCGAGCAGCAGATTGGCCAGCAGCATCGGCACCCATCGGGAGCGCAGGCTGGACAGATCCGCGCCGGTGGATTTCGGCAGCAAGGGCCGGCCCCGCCGCGACAGGGCGAAGCCGACGATCGCCGCCTCAAGCGCGGTTCCAATCACCGCCCCCCAGGCCAAGGCCGAGATCCCCAATTCGTCGCGCGCCACCAGCAGCAGGATCGCCATGACCAGCGGTGTGAGCACCGGGGCGATGGCCGGCAAGGCGAAGCGGCGTTGGGCGTTCAGCACCCCCGGCCCAGGCGATCGATCCGCCGCCCGCGACCACGAACAGCACC
>CALAHL010000374.1 GCA_937891725.1 uncultured Rhodospirillaceae bacterium
GTCGCTGGATTTCAGATCATAAGTCAGCCCCCGCACCAGCCGCGCGATACCCGGGCTGGACACCAGAATGACGGCGATGACGATATTCATCGCAGACGGGCCGACGGACGCTATCAGCACCACGTAAAGCACGATCTTGGGAAAGGACAACATCAGGTCGATGACGCGTGTCAGCACGCTGTCGATCCAGCCGCCGTAATAGGCAGCAACCATGCCAAGAGTGATCCCGACGATGTATGAGCACAGCAACGACAGCGGCGCAATTATCAGAACCGGCCGCGCCCCCCATATGATGCGGGACAACATATCCCGGTGCAAAGCATCCCCGCCGAACCAGTGAGACAGTGACGGGGTCTGATCGGTCACCGACCACATGTGCTGAGCGTTCGGGTCATAGGGCGCCAGAATTGGCGCGAAAAGGGCCACCAGACACCAGAACAGGATCAGGCCAAACCCGAAACACGCCGTCTTTGACCGCCCTGCGCGGCGCAAAAGCGACAGGCTTGGCAGCTTGGCGATCCGTTGGCGCAGTGCCAGGGCGTGCGCTGGGCGCTGATGGTCGCGGCCCGCGCGGCTCATGTGAAACGGATCCGCGGGTTGAGTATCATATAGCCCAGATCGCCGATCAACTGGGTCGAGATGGCAATACACACCGCGATCAACGCGGCGGCCTCGATAAGGGCGATGTCGCCGAACAGGGCCGCCTCCAACAGCAGCCGCCCGATGCCGGGATAGGCGAAAACTACCTCGGTCACGACCACTCCGCTGATCAGCCAATTGATCTGTAGCAAGATCACGGTAAAGGGTGCGATCATGGCGTTTCTGAATGCATGGACAAAAACGACCCGGCGCCATGGCAGCCCTTTCAGGATGGCGGTGCGGATATAATCAGTTGCCATCACCTCGTTGATCGACGTCCGGATGAAACGCGACACGTAGGCGGTGACATACAGTGTCAAAACCGTGACTGGTAAAACATATTGCAGGTAGATCGGCCAGGTTCCGCCCCGCTGCAACGGACTGGTTCCGGGCAACCACCCCAACCATATTACAAAGATACTCATCAAAATGACCGCCGAGGCGAATTCCGGCACCGAGGCCGCCACGGATGAGAAAACAGTCAGGCCCCGGTCGATAGGCCGCCCTGCAAACAGCCCGCCCAGCGTCCCGATCACCAAGGACAAGGGAATGATGCAGCACACCGCCAGGCCCGCCAGCCAGAGCGAATTGACCAGCCGTTCGCCGATGACATCTGCGACGGGCACTTTCATCATCGTGGAAAAGCCGAAATTGCCGAAATACTTGTGACCTCGCGGGTCCTCGAAATTCAGGCCCAGCTCGGGGTCGGCCAGAGGATCGGCATTCAGGCCAAGCAGGACACTGGCCCAACGTCCGTATCTGACCAGAATCGGATCGCCAAGATTGAGGCGATCATAAAGAATGGCGACCTGGGCATCGGTTGCGAACGGGCCCAGGGTCTTGCGGGCGACATTGCCGGGCGAGGCTTCGACGAGAAGGAAAATTATGAATGAGGCAGCGACCAACGTGAAGGCGACTGCGCTGAACTGGCGGAGCAAATATAGCGGCATCTTATTCTTCCATAGGACGGGGCATAGAACGCTGCCGGGCGCAGTCCGCCCGGGCAGCACCATGACATCAGACAGCGGCCAGCCACACATCCTTGTAGTAGTTGTAATTTGTCGGATGCATCGTGAAATTCTTCATCCTGTCCGTGTAGACCCCGAAAATCGACCGATAGACCGGTTGGACGATTGGCCCGTCATCAAGCATGATCTGCTCGAGGATCGCCATTGTCTCGCGCCGCTCGTTGACGTCAAGCTTACCTTCGGCCTCCAGAAGGGCCTTGTCGAATTCCGGGTTGGAATAGCCCGACTCGTTCCACGATCCGTTCGTCCTGAAACACAATCCATACAGCATGATGCCCAAAGGCCGGTGGTTCCAGTCGGTAAAGCCAAGCGGCACCTTTTTCCACACCTCCCAGTACTGGGAGGAGGGCACCGGGTTCATCTGGATTCGGATGCCGGCTTCTTTCCATTGCTCGATCATCGTCTGCACGACCTGGCTTTCCCACGCGGGGGACGATTTGAGATAGAGCTTGGCGTCTATCCCATCGGTATGGCCCGCCTCGGCAAGAAGCCGCTTGGCCTTTTCCACGTCACGCGTCACGGGTGGAATTTGGGCATATTCGGGATGCACTTTCGAAACGAAATGATGCTCACCCTCATATCCCAGACCACTCAGACCGAACTGAAGCACGGCCGTCGTATCGACGGCACATCTCATCGCCTGGCGCACTTTCGGGTTGTCGAAAGGCGGGGAATCAACGCGCATGCGAACCGCGCCGGTATTGGCTGTCTCCGCCTCATATATCTTCATGCCGGGCAGCTTCCGAGTTGCCTCCAGCGCGGCATTGTCCACCGAAGGCCAGCCGTCAATCTGGTTCGATGCCAGCGCCGCGAGATGCGCGTTGGGATCGTCCCCCAGATCGATCCACTCCAGCGTCTCCAGATAGGGGCCCCCGCCCCAATAATCGCTGCGCGCTTGCATTAGGCAGCGCTGACCCTGTTCGTAC
>CALAHL010000375.1 GCA_937891725.1 uncultured Rhodospirillaceae bacterium
CCGGGTGTGATTGGACTGTACGCCGCCGATTGAGACCAAAGTGTCCGCGTTCGAGGCAATCGCATCCGGAACGATATACTCCAGCTTACGCAACTTGTTGCCGCCCATGGCGAGTCCCGAGTTGCAGTCATCGCGCTTGGCAAAGATCTGGATCTTTCCGCCCAACGCTTCGGTCATGCGGGGCAGATGTTCAATCGGGGTCGGTCCGAAGGTCAGCGGGTAGCGTTCGAACTTGTCGAGGTTCATGGGGGCCTCCAGTCGGGTGTGGATTAGCGTGTTGTGATCACAGGACGCTAGCAAAACTGAAGTGAAATGTGCTCCCGAACACAGCTCGAAAAGCGTCACGAATATTGATTATTCGATCATATTAGCTATGATATCTTCAAATATTTGGATAATTTTGAAAGATCCTCTCATGCTTGATCGCACCGACCAGGCCATTTTGCGCCATCTCCAACGGAATGGGCGTTTGTCGAATGCCGAGCTGGCAACCCTGACCCATACCAGCCCCGCCACCTGCCACCGCCGCACCCAGAGGCTGTTTGAGGACGGTTTCGTAAAAGCCGTCCGCGCCCATGTGGCGCCGGACCGGGTGGATCTCGGAACGCTGGTCATGGTTGGGGTTGTGCTGGACCGGTCGACCCCCGAAAGCTTTGAGGACTTTGAGCGGGCGATCACCGCTCTGCCTTTCGTACTGGATTGTCATTTGGTGGCGGGCGATTTCGACTACTTCCTGAAAATTCGGGTGCGCGACATATCGGACTTCAACAAGCTGCACGGCGACAAGCTGATCGCCCTGCCGGGTGTTCGCCAGACCCGCACCTTCTTCGTGATGAAAGAGGTGATCGATAATGCCCCGATGGCGTTCTGATTGGGCAGAATCGAAAAGCATTTTCAACCTGCACTGAATCAAGGCATTGTTTCGGAGTCGGCCCGTGTCGAGCGCCAATGAGAAGAGCGCCGCCGGGGGACTGCAGGGTCGGCCACCGTGTTTTTCGCGCCACGTCTATCGCGCCAAGTCTAATGCGAGGCCGCATGCCGGATTTTGCCCTGCGTTACATTCGTCTCATCGAAGCTATCAACCGGCGCGTCGGTCGGATCGCCATGTATCTGATCTTCGTGCTGATGGGCGTTCTGCTGTGGTCGTCAATCTCGAAGACCGCCTTCCTGCCGTCGCTCTGGACCCTGGAAATGGCGCAGTTCGTGATGGTCGCCTATTACATCCTGGGAGGCCCTTACTCGATCCAGTTGAACGCAAATGTCCGCATGGATCTGTTCTACGGCGACTGGTCGCCCCGCACCAAGGCCTGGGTCGACGCGTTCAGCGTGCTGTGCCTGATGTTCTATCTCGGCGTGCTGCTCTACGGCGGCATCGGATCGACCGCGTATTCCCTGGAATACGGAGAGCGCAGCCCGACCGCCTGGCGTCCCTATCTCTGGCCGATCAAGATCACCATGTGCATCGGAATCGGGTTGATGATCCTGCAGGCGACCGCTGAATTCCTGAAAGACATCTGCCGGATCCGCGGGGTGGCGGTCTGATGCCCTATGAGCTGATCGCCGTTCTGATGTTCTCGACCATGATGCTGCTGCTGATGACCGGGCAGCGGGTGTTCGGTGCCATCGGGTTTGTGGGCGTGGCGGCCGCGATGCTGCTGTGGGGCACCGGCGGCTCCGATATCGGCTTCTCGGCTGCCATGAAACTGATGAAGTGGTATCCGCTGCTCACCCTGCCGATGTTCATCTTCATGGGCTATGTGCTCTCGGAATCGAAGATCGCCGATGATCTCTACGGGATGTTCCACGTCTGGATGGGACCGGTCCGCGGCGGACTCGCAATCGGGACGATCGGGCTGATGGTGCTGATTTCCGCGATGAACGGGCTGTCGGTCGCGGGCATGGCGATCGGGGCGACCATCGCCCTGCCCGAGCTGCTGCGGCGCGGCTACGACAAGATCATGGTCACCGGCGTGATCCAGGCGGGCTCCAGCCTCGGGATTCTGGTCCCGCCCTCGGTGGTGCTGGTGCTGTACGCCATGATCGCGCGCCAGCCGGTCGGACAGCTTTGGCTCGCCGGCGTCATGCCCGGACTGATGATGGCGGGGCTGTTCATCCTTTACATCGCGATCCGCTGCCGCCTGCAACCGGAACTCGGACCGCCTCTCCCAGAGGACGAACGCAATGTTCCGATGGCGGAAAAGCTCCGGCTGCTCAGAGCTGGACTGCTGCCGTTGGGGATTTTCGCGGCCATGATGGTGCCCTTCGTGAACGGCTGGACCTCGCTGGTGGAAAGCTCGGCGATCGGTGCGCTTGCGGCCTTCGCCGCCGCCGTCCTGAAGCGGCGCATGACCCGGGAGGTGTTCGAAACCTCGACCCGACAGACCCTGGCCATCTCCTGCATGTTTATGTGGATCATCCTGGCGGCGCTCGGTTTTGGTGCCGTTTTCGACGGGCTCGGGGCGGTGCGGGCGATCGAGGATCTGTTCACCGGCAAGCTGG
>CALAHL010000376.1 GCA_937891725.1 uncultured Rhodospirillaceae bacterium
CGCCTCCAAGGCCGCGGTCGGCGCGATCACCCGCTGTCTGGGCGTGGAATGGGCCAGGCACGGCATCCGCGTGGTCGACGTGGCCCCCGGCTTCACCCTGACCGACTTGAACCGCAGCCATATGGACGACGAGCGGTTCCGCGCCTTCATCCAGAAAGCCATCCCCCGCGGCACCCCGGGCGAGGCCTGGGAGATCGCCAAATTTGTCGCCGCCCTGATGGTCGAGGACATCCCGTTCCTGAACGGCGAGACCTTCTACATCGACGGCGGACAGGCGGTCTCGAACTGACGCCCTTCGACAGGCTCAGCGCGATAAAGACTGGATGAGCTGGCGGCCCCCCTACGCCGCCAGCGCCTTGACCATCACCTCGGAGAAGCGGCGGGTGAAGGCTTTGGTGTCGCTCGGCGGCTCGCCTTCCAGGATGCGGGCCTGGTCGAGCAGCAGATAGGCCGCGTCCTCCATGAACTCGGCGCCCTGGCCGTCTTTGATCAGCTTGCCCAGGTTCTTGACCAGCACATGATCCGGGTTCAGTTCCAGAATCCGGGGTGAGGCCTCGGTGACCTGGTTGTGGGCGCGCAGCATCCGCTCGATGTTCATGTCGAGATCGGTCTCGTCGGCGACCAGACAGACCGGGCTGTCCGAAAGCCGGTCGGTGGTGCGCACATCCTTGACCTTGTCGCCCAGGGACAGCTTGATCGAGGCGATCAGCGCGCTGATCGCATCCTCGGCGCCCGCGTCCTTCGGCTCATCCTTCTTATCCGCATCCGCGTCGGTCTTCTCACCCGCGATCGCCGACAGATCGGCACCGCCCCGGGTGACCGATTTGAACGGCTTGCCGTCGAACCCGTCATAGGCGCTCTGCACCCAGAACTCGTCGATCGGGTCGATCAGATAGAGCACCTCGACGCCCTTCTTGATGAAGCCTTCCAGCTGCGGCGAGGCCTTGACCGTCGCCTCGTTCTCGCCGGCGATGTAGAAGATCGTGGTCTGCCCGTCCTTCATCCGGCCGATATAATCCGCCAGACTGACCAGACCGTCCTGGGTCGAGGACCGGAACCGGGCCAGCTTCAGCAGGGTCTCGCGGTGCTCGGTCTCGCCGCCGTAGAGACCTTCCTTCAGGACCGCGCCGAAAGTGCCCCAGAAGGTTTCGTAACCCTCCTTGTCCTTCTCGGCTTTCTTCGACAGCTCCGACAGCACCCGCTTGGTGACCGCCTGGCTGATCGAGCCGACCAGCGGATTGTTCTGCAGCATCTCGCGGCTGATGTTCAGCGGCAGATCCTCGCAGTCTATCACGCCCTTCAGGAAGCGCAGCCAGGACGGGATCAGCCCTTCGCACTCGTCGGTGATGAACACCCGCTTCACGTACAGCTTCACGTGATGGCGGCGTTCCGGATTGAACAGGTCGAACGGCCGCTGGCTCGGCACGAACAGCAGCGAGTGATACTCGATCCGCCCCTCGGCCTTCCAATGCAGGGTCATCCACGGGTCGTCGAAGGCATGACCTGCGTGCTTGTAGAATTCCTTGTAGTCGTCCTCGGAGATCTCGCTCTTCGAGCGGGTCCACAGGGCCGAGGCCTGATTCAGCGTGTCCTCGGTCTCGGACTCGGTCTTGGTTTCCGGATCGGTCTTGGTCTGCAGGAAGGCGATCGGGAAGGGGATATGGTCGGAATAGGTCCGCACAACGGTCTGGATCCGATTGCGCTCCAGGAATTCGGTCGCGTCGTCCTTCAGGTGCAGGGTAATCACGGTGCCGCGGGTGGCCTTCTCGGCCTCCTCGACGGTGTACTCGCCCAACCCGTCCGAAACCCAGTGATAGCCGGTCTCGGTTCCGGCCTTGCGGGTCAGGACCTCGACCTTCTCGGACACCATGAAGGCCGAGTAGAAACCGACGCCGAACTGGCCGATCAGCCCCACGTCCTTCTTGGAGTCCCCCGACAGGTTCTCGACGAAAGCCGAGGTGCCGGAACTGGCGATCGTACCCAGATTGTCGTGCAGCTCGGCTTCGGTCATCCCGACCCCGTTGTCCGAGATCGTCAGGGTCTTGGCGTCGGCATCGACCGATATCTTGATCTTGAAGGCGCTGTCATCGGCGGTAAGCGCCGGATCCGACAGCGCGAGAAAACGCAGCTTATCGCAGGCATCGGCGGCGTTGGAAATCAGCTCCCGCAGGAACACCTCGCGCTCGGAATACAGCGCGTTGGCAACAATATGAAGGAGTTTGCTGACTTCGGCTTGAAAGCTTCTCTTCTCAGCGGTCATCACGCAGGGTCCGTCTTGTTATATCGATGGAAAGATTGAGCTCTGGATATGTGACACACCGCCATCGGATGCAAGTGCGAAGGGGCGGCGGCCTTGCAACAACGGCGAACAGCCGTAATTGTGCAAAAGATGTTCCGCAGCCCCTCGCCCTCAGACCTCCTCTCAAGATCCGACGCCCCGCGATACCGGGCCAGACGCGGGAGCGGCGCGCCATGACCTCCGATTTCATGTCCTTCGAAGCGCCGGTCACGGCGGTGTTGGGGCCGACCAATACCGGCAAGACCCATCTGGCGATCGAGCGCATGCTGGGCCACAAATCCGGGATGATCGGCTTTCCGCTGCGGCTGCTGGCGCGCGAGAACTACGACAAGGTGGTGGCGCGGCTCGGCGTCCGGCATGTGGCGCTGATCACCGGCGAGGAAAAGATCATCCCACCCGAGGCGCGGTATTTCATCTGCACGGTGGAATCCATGCCGACCGACCGGGAGGTCGAGTTTCTGGCGGTCGACGAGATTCAGTTGGCCGGCGACCCGGAACGGGGCCACATCTTCACCGACCGGCTGATGCGGGCGCGCGGGCTCGAGGAAACCATGCTCCTGGGCGCCGAGACGATCCGGCCACTGCTGAAGACCCTGATCCCCAAGGCCCGGTTCGAGATCCGGGAGCGCCTGTCCCGCCTGACCTATATCGGGCCACGCAAGATCACCAAGCTGCCGCGCCGGACCGCCGTGGTCGCGTTCTCCGCCTCCGAGGTCTATGCGATCGCCGAGCTGGTCCGCCGCCAGCGGGGCGGCGCCGCAGTGGTGATGGGCGCGCTGAGCCCGCGCACCCGCAACGCCCAGGTGGCGATGTATCAAGAGGGTGAGGTCGACTATCTGATCGCGACCGACGCGATCGGCATGGGCCTCAACATGGACATCGACCATGTCGCCTTCGCGGCCTCCTCGAAATTCGACGGCCGCCATCCGCGCCGCCTGATCGCCTCCGAATTCGCGCAGATCGCGGGCCGCGCCGGTCGGTTTCAGCGGGACGGCACCTTCGGGGTGACCGGCGATTGCCGGCCATTGGACGAAGAGATCATCGAGCAGGTGGAAGGCCGCAGCTTCCCGGCGCTGCGCAATATCTACTGGCGCAACACCGATCTCAGTTTTCG
>CALAHL010000377.1 GCA_937891725.1 uncultured Rhodospirillaceae bacterium
CGGTCTGCGGTGTCGCCGGCATGTCGATATGGGTCACTCCGTACTCAGCCAGAGCATCCACGATCGCGTTCATGACCGACGGCAACGCCCCCGCACAGCCCGCTTCACCGCACCCCTTCGCGCCGACCAGATTGGTGGTGCAGGGAACAGGATGACTGTCGTAGCGGAACATCGGCGCATTGTCGGCCCGGGGCATGGCGTAGTCCATGAACGACCCGGTCAGCGGCTGTCCGGACTCGTCATAGACCGTGGTCTCCATCAACGCCTGGCCCAGACCTTGGACGATGCCGCCATGGGCTTGGCCCTCGACCAGCATTGGGTTCACCACGATGCCGAAATCGTTGACCATGGAATACCTCACCACATCGACCACGCCGGTGTCGGGGTCGATCTCCACCTCGCACACATGGCAGCCGTTCGGAAACGCACTCGGCCCGGTGTCATGCGCCAACGACACATCGATGCTCTGCGGCAGTTCCGGCGGCAGGGTCAGGCCCTGGTTCAGCTTATCGGCGATTTCCAGCACTGTGATCGTCCGGTCGGTCCCGG
Source organism: uncultured Rhodospirillaceae bacterium (assembly GCA_937891725.1). Classification (GTDB taxonomy): domain Bacteria; phylum Pseudomonadota; class Alphaproteobacteria; order Thalassobaculales; family Thalassobaculaceae; genus JANSYC01. The sequence goes on from CALAHL010000377.1 coordinate 550, forward strand.
CGATCGCAAACCGACCGTCGGAGAACTCAATATCCGCGGCGGCCGCTTCCAGGATGTGGGCGGCGATCTGTTTGGCCTTTTCCAGCATCTCCTGGCCGGCCTCGATAATCGCCCCGCCAGAGGACATCATGGATTTAGATCCCCCCGTACCACCGCCGGTGATCAGCTGATCGCTGTCACCCTGCAGCAGACGGATGCGATCGAATGGAATGCCGGTGCGCTGATGCAGGATCTGGGCGAACGGCGTCCAGTGACCCTGGCCATAGTCGAGCGTCCCGGTGATGATCGTGACGGTCCCGTCCTTCTCGAACCGGATCCCGCCCATTTCCTTGCCTGGAGGTCCGGTGACTTCGAGATAGTCGCTCATCCCCAGGCCACGCAGCTTGCCTTTGGCCTGGCTCTCCGCCTTGCGGGCATCGAAGCCGTGCCAATCGGAGAAGGTCACCGCCTTCTCGAACACGGCCGGAAAATCGCCGCTGTCATAGGTCATGCCGGACGGGGCCTTATACGGAATCTGGTCCGCTCGGATCTGGTTCCGCCGACGGATGTCCAGCCGGTCGATGCCCATCTCGCGGGCCGCGTTGTCCAGCAAGCGCTCCACGTAGTAGTTCGCCTCCGGCCGTCCGGCCCCCCGATAGGGGCCAATGGGGGAAGTGTTGGTGAACACACACTTGGTGTTGATGTCGATGACCGGGGTCGTGTAGACCGAAATCAGGTTCTTGACCGCGTTCAGGGTCGCGGGTTGCGGGCCAACCGGCGTCAGGTACGAGCCGACATCCGCATGGCAATGGGTGCGCAGGGCCAGGATGTGGCCATCCTTGTCGAACGCCATCTCGGCGCTGATCTCATGGCCGCGGCCATGGTGATCCGAGAGGAACGCGCCGGAACGGTCGTCGGTCCACTTGACCGGCTTGCCCAGCGCCCGGGCGGCGTGCAGCAGCGGGAAGTATTCGGGATATGGGCCGGCCTTCATCCCGAACGATCCACCGACATTCTTGGTGATCACGCGGACCTTGTCGGCGGGCACCTTCAGTACCGCATTTGCGAGCGCGCCGCGCAAACCGAACGCACCCTGGCTGACGGCGGTGAAGGTGAACTTCTCGGTCGCAGCATCGTATTCGGCGATCGCCGAACGCGGTTCCATCGCGGCAACCACGACCCGGTTGTTGATCAGATCTAGCTTGGTGACGTGGGCCGCTTCGGCAAATGCCTTGGTGGCGGCGTCCGCGTCCCCGTAGTGAAAGTCGAGGCAGACGTTGTTCGCGATGCCCTCATAAAGCTGCGGCGCGCCGTCTTTGGCCGCCTCGGTCGGGTTGGTGACCGCGGGCAAAGTATCGATATCGGGGATCACCGCCTCGGCTGCATCCCGTGCCTGAGCCAGGGTCTCCGCAACCACGAACGCGATCGGGTCGCCGACAAAACGGACCTTGTCGACCGCCAGTCCGGGCCGACCCGGCTTGGACATCTCTGAGCCGTCACGGTTCTTGAACGGAACCACGCAGGGAATCGAGCCGTAGGCCTCCAGATCCTTGGCAGTGTAGATCGCGATCACACCGGGCATGCCCTCCGCCTCGGAGGTATCGATGCCCTTCAGGGTACCGTGGGCGATCGAACTCCGGACCACATAGCCATAGAGCTGACCGTCGACATTGATGTCGTCGGTATACTGCCCCTTGCCGGTCAAAAGGGTCGGGTCTTCGCCCCGGGGAACGGGCTGGCCGATCCCGAATTTCATGGTGGCGAGTTCGTCCTCGGTGACCTGCACATTCATGTCTGCACTCCGTATCGGTTCCTTGATCGTCCGAACGACCGTCGGACGATGATCATTGTACACAATCTGGGGTGATCACACGCGGGGACCACCCTCATCCTTTGGGAAATTCACCCCTGCGGATCACGCTTGAGCGGCTGGCTGAGACAGCGAGGACCGCCGCCCGCCAAGGTGAACATGGTCAACTCCGGATCGTAGACAGTGATGCCCAGCGCCCGGAGGCGCGCGTTCACGTCACCCGCCTCCGCCGACGAGATCACCCGATCGTTGCCCAATGACAGACAATTGCAGGCCAGCCGCATGGCTTCCTTATAGCTGGTCGGCACCGCTTCAATGCCATGGCCGGCCAGCCAATCGACCACGTCGTCCTCCAACACCTCGGTGCAGACCAGCGCCAGCCGTTCGTTGACCATCGAGATCAGAAGGTCGAGATGCAGGAAATGCTCGGCGATCGGCACCAGCCGGCATTCCCAGCCTTCCGCTTCGAACCAAGCCTTGGCCTGCGCCGCGCCCTCATTGCTGGTACGGTTGCCGGACACGCCAATGGCCGCCACCCCCGGCTTGATCAGATGCACGTCGCCACCCTCAAGGCTACCGGCGGTCACCCAATTCCAGATCGGCAGATCGATCGACTGATGAAACTGCACATGGGACGTGACCTCGCCCCGCCGCTGCTCCCGGTACATCTGGGCGATCAGCACGCCCCAAGGGGTCACGATTGCAGGGTCCCGGGTGTAGACCGAGTACTGCAACGTCGAATCCGCCTCGGTCATGTGCACCGTGACGCCAGCGTCCTCGAAGGCCGCGACGAAGCCGCGATGCTGCTCGGCGGCGCGAGTCTGGTCAAAGGCGATCCCTTTGCGCAGACTCTCCTTTGCGACCGCATTGGCCCCGAACCACCGAAAATGCTCCGGCGTCCGCAACGCCACATCCCGAAGGACACCGGTATCGCTGTCACAGCCCCACGTGTTGGTCATATCGAACAGTACTCGCTGAGTGAAATCTGAAGAGTTAAAATTGAAGCTTGCCGAGGGTGCCCTTCCTTTTGAGGTCGGCGCAAGCCTATCCGGCGATCTTCCGCAACTCCGTTTTCAGGATCTTGCCGTAGTTGTTCTTCGGCAGGTCGTCCAGTCGGTGATAGGCCTTTGGACGCTTGAACCGGGCGATGTTGTCGAGGCAAAGCGCGTCAAGCTCAGTGTCCTCGACGGCCTGGCCCGGATGCAGCCGCAGGAAGGCGATCACCTCTTCGCCCCAATCCTTGTGCGGTTTGCCGATCACGGCGCATTCCAGCACGGCGGGATGGCGCAGCAGCACCTCCTCAACCTCGCGCGGGTAGATGTTGGCGCCGCCGGAGATGATCACATCTTTCGAGCGATCCTTCAGGGTCAGGAAGCCATCCTCATCGAAGGCACCGACGTCGCCGGTCCAGAGCCAACGATCGCGCAGGGACGAGGCTGTCGCTTCGGGATTGTTCCAGTAACCGACCATAACCACGTCGCCTCGGCAGATCACTTCGCCGGTCTCACCGGTAGGCACCGGCGTGCCGTCGTCATCCACCACCCGAACCTCGACATCAGTGCGCGGAAAGCCGGTCGATCCGATCCTGTGTTCCCACCGAGGGTGGCTGGTGTCGGTGTAGATGTGCTTGGGCAGCCCGGTGATGGTCATCGGCGCCTCGCCCTGACCATAGATTTCGACCAGCTTGGGACCGAGGATATCCAGCGCCCGCTTGACGTCCTCCAGGTACATCGGCGCCCCGCCGTAGATCACTG
>CALAHL010000378.1 GCA_937891725.1 uncultured Rhodospirillaceae bacterium
GGCCCCGACACCGCACGGCCCCTGGTGACATTGGACGGCAGCGGGCCGGACGGCGCGATCTCTCCGGACGGGCGGGTCGCCGGGTGCTATCTGCACGGCCTTTTCGCGTCGGATGTGTTCCGGCGGGCGTATCTGGTTGAGCTGGGCGCGGAACCGGGCGCGGCGGGGCTGGGTTTCGAGGCGGTGGTTGACCAGACGCTGGACCGGCTGGCCGATCATCTGGAAACGGTTCTGGATATCGAGGCGCTGCTGGCCGCCGCGCGAGAGTTGCGGATTTGAGTCCGCTCACACCTCTCCCATCCTTCGCAGCTGTCCTGGCGTCACCTGGAACGCGGCGCGGAAGCTGGCGATGAAGGCGGAGGCGCTGGAAAACCCGATGCTGTAGGCGACCTCGGTCACCGCCTCCCCCGCCATCAGCTTCTCGGCGGCCACCGCCAGCGACAGATAGCGCCGCCAGTCCCGATAGCTCATCCCGGTCTCGGTCTGCACCCGGCGGCGTAGGGTCCGGGGGCTGACGCCGAGCGCATCGCCCCATTCTTCCAGATCGCGCGGATCGGCCGGGTCCGCCAGAATCGCATCGGCCAGGGCCGCCACCGCCGGGTCGGTCGGGTGCGGCATCCGCACGCTGACCCCCGGCCCCGGCCGGACCAGGGCCAGGGCGGCATCGGCCACCGTCGACCAGGCCCGGTCCAGCCGGTCGGTGTCATAGGTTTCGGCCAGCCAGGTCACCATATCGGCCAGCGGGGTGCCCTGTTCCACCGCCGTCGGCGTGCCCGGCAGCGGCATCGGTGCGTCCTCGCGGACATAGAGGCTGCGCATCAGCCGCTGCTCGGGGGCCAGCGAGCGGTGCGGCGTGCCGGCCGGCAGCCACAGGACCGAGCCTCTGGGCACCAGCCAGACCCGGTCCGGGGTCTCCACCCGCATCACCCGCGACAAGGTCAGCGCCAGCTGTCCGCGCCCGTGCCGATGCCAGGGGACGCTGGCGCCCGGCGCGAAACTGGCGGCGTGGCCGATCACCGGGGTGTCAGATTCCTTGTGGCCGCTGACCGGATCGACGGACTCGTCCGCCCCGTTCCGAGGTCCATTTTGGCCGCTCATCGACATCCGTTGTCCGCTCACCCGGTATCGTTTCTGTCCGCTCGGCGATAGTCTAGAGTCTGACAGGGAGAGATCCAATGGCCGGACTTGCATCACGGATCGGAGATTCGGGCCTCGCCGCCAGACTGGCGCGGGAGATCGAGGGCGAGGTGCGCTTCGACGCCTTCACCCGTGGCCGCTATTCCACCGATGCCTCGATCTATCAGATGGAGCCGATCGGCGTGGTGGTGCCCCGGACCGAGCAGGACCTGCGGGTGGCCGTCCAGATCGCGGCGGAGGAGGGCATCCCGGTGCTGCCGCGCGGCGGCGGCACCTCGCAATGCGGCCAGACCGTCAACACCGCCCTGGTGCTGGACTGCACCAAACATCTGAACGCGATCACCGATTACGATGCCGAAACGAACGAGGTCACGGTCCAGCCCGGTCTGGTGCTGGATCATCTGAACGGCTGGCTGAAGTCAAGGGGCCGGCTGTTTCCGGTCGACGTGTCGACCGCCTCCCGCGCCACACTGGGCGGCATGACCGCCAACAATTCCTGCGGCGGACGCTCGATCCACTACGGGATCATGGTCGACAACGTCCAGGCGATCGACGCGATCCTGATGGACGGGACCGAGGCCCGGTTCGCGCACGTGCCCGGCAATCTGGGCGAGATGACCCAGAACGGCCGGTACCGGGAGCTGGTGCAAAAGGTCCGCGCGATCGCCGAGCGGGAGGCGACGGAGATCGACGCCAGGATCCCCAAGCTGATGCGGCGGGTCGGCGGCTACAATCTGAACACCATCGATCCGGCGGGCCACAACATGGCCTCCCTGCTGGTCGGCTCGGAAGGCACCCTGGCCCTGTCCCGGCAGATCCGGCTGAAGACCCACGCGATCCCGAAACACCGGGTGATGGCGGTCTGTCATTTCCCGACCTTTCGGGACGCGATGGCCAACACCAGGCATCTGGTCACTCTCAAACCCTATGCGGTCGAGCTGATCGACCGGACGATGATCGATCTGGCGCGGGATATTCCGATGTTCCGCGCGATTGTCGACCAGTTCGTGCAGGGGGAACCGCAGGCGCTTCTGGTGGTGGAGTTCGCGGGCGAGGCGCGGGACCCGCTGCTGGCGCGTCTGAACGATCTCGAGACCATGATGGCCGATCTGGGTTTTCCGGACGCGGTGGTGCGGGCCGAGGATCCGGCGTTCCAGGCGCGGATCACCGAGGTCCGGCAATCCGGTCTGAACATCATGATGTCGATGAAGGACGAGGCGAAGCCGGTCTCGTTCATCGAGGACTGTGCGGTGCCGCTGGAGGATCTGGCGGATTACACCGACCGGTTGACGGCAGTGTTCGAAAAGCACGGCACCAACGGCACATGGTATGCCCATGCCAGTGTCGGCTGCCTGCATGTTCGGCCGGTACTCAACTTAAAAAAAGGCACTGACGTCAAGAAGATGCGGGAAATCGCGGAGGAAGCCTTCGCGATGGTGCGGGAGTACAAGGGGTCCCATTCCGGGGAGCATGGCGACGGCATCGTCCGCTCCGAATTCCACCGACAGATGTTTGGCGACCGGGTGGTCGATGCGTTCTCCGAGATCAAACGGGCTTTCGATCCCAAGGGTCTGATGAACCCGGGCCGGATCGTCGATCCGCCAAAAATGGATGACCGTTCGCTGTTCCGGTTCAAGCCGGACTATGCACCGGTCAACCCGGAGACCAAGTTCGACTGGGCCGCCTGGGGCGGGCTCTCCGGCGCGGTCGAGATGTGCAATAACAACGGGGCCTGCCGGAAGCGCGACCCGGGGGTCATGTGCCCCAGCTTCCGGGCCACCGGCGACGAGCAGCACCTGGTGCGCGGCCGCGCGAACACCCTGCGGCTGGCCCTGTCCGGACAGCTCGGCCCTGAGGCGTTGACCTCGCCCGAGATGAAGGCAGCGCTCGATCTGTGCGTCGGCTGCAAGGGCTGCAAGCGGGAATGCCCGACCGGCGTCGACATGGCGAAGATGAAGACCGAGGTGCTGGGCCAGTACGTCGCCCGCCACGGGCTGTCGCTGAAGGACAAGCTGATCGCGCACATGCCGCGCTATGCGGAGGCGGCGGGCCGGTTCCACTTTCTCGCCAATCTGCGCGACGTGATTCCGGGGGCGGCCTGGCTGTCGGAAAAACTGCTTGGCTTTGCACGCGGCCGCACCCTGCCGCATTGGGCGGCGGAACCGTTCCGGGCGTCGGACGTGCCCGAACCCCAGAAAAACGCGGTTGGCGAAGTCGTGCTGTTCGCCGACACCTTCAACTCCTATTTCGAGCCGGAAAACCTGCGCGCGGCGCTGCGGGTGCTGCAAGCCGCCGGATACGGCGTGCACGTTCTGGGGCCGGAGGCAAACCGGGGCCGGCATCTGTGCTGCGGGCGGACCTATCTGGCCTCCGGGCTGATCGAGGAGGCCAAGTCCGAGATGCGCCGGGTGGCGGATGCGGTGCGCCCGTTCGCCGAGCGCGGGGTGCCGATCGTGGGATTAGAGCCGTCCTGCCTGTTCACCCTGATCGACGAGCTGCCGTCGCTTCTGCCCGAGGAGGCGGGCGCGATCCCGGCCCAGGCCATGCTGTTCGAAAGTTTCCTGGCCCGCGAGGCGCAGGCTGGCCGGCTGACCGCACTCAAGCTCAAGCCGATCGCCGAAAAGGCGCTGATCCACGGCCACTGTCACCAGAAGGCGTTCGCCAAGATGGGCGATGTCACGGCGGCATTGGAACTGATCCCGAAGCTCGACGTTTCCGTCATCGAGTCGAGCTGCTGCGGCATGGCCGGGGCCTTCGGCTACGAGGCGGAGCACCATGAGATCTCGATGAAGATGGCCGAGCTCAGCCTGCTGCCGGCGGTCCGTGCCGCCGATCCGGACACCCTGCTGGTCGCCGACGGCACCTCCTGCCGCCATCAGATCCACGACGGATCGGGACGGACCGCCGAACATGTGGCGGTCGTGCTCGCCCGTGCGTTAAAAGCCTAAAAAAGAA
>CALAHL010000379.1 GCA_937891725.1 uncultured Rhodospirillaceae bacterium
CCCATCAGATTGATCGCCAGCACCATCATGAACAAAGCCACACCGGGTATCGTGATCAGCCACGCCTCGAAGAGCATGTGGTCCTTACCCTCGGACACCATGAGCCCCCAGGACGGCTGCGGCGGCTGAACGCCCATTCCCAGGAACGACAGGGCCGCCTCCAGGAGGATCGCATGCGCCATCTCGAGCGTGGCCACCACGATCAGGTTGTTCACGATATTCGGCATGATCTCGGTCATCAGGATGCGCGGGGTTGAGCATCCAACCGCCCGGGCCGCAGCGACATAATCCATCTGTCGGATCTGCATGGTGGCGGCCCGCATGACCACCGCGAACCGGTCCCAAAGCAGCAGCCCGAGCACCCCGATCACGACTTCGAGCGAGCCGCCGACCAGAGCCACGACGGCCAGCGCCACCAGCACCACCGGCATCGACAAGCGCACGGTGATCAGGAAGGTGACCACCAGATCGACCTTGCCGCCGAAATATCCCGCTGCAACGCCCAAGGCGGTGCCGATGATCCCGGAAATAAACGCTGCCGCGAACCCGATCAGCAGGGAAATCTGCGCGCCGTACATCAGCCGGGAGAGATAGTCCCGGCCCAGCCCGTCGGTTCCGAACGGATGCGTCCAGGTTCCACCCAGCCAAACCGGCGGCTTGAGGCGCGCCAGCAGCGACTGGGCATAGGGGTCATGCGGTGCCAGAAGCGGCGCCGACAGGGCGATCACGAAGATCAGCCCCAGAATCGCCCCGCCGAACAGCAGCCCGTGATGGCCGAAGATCCGCCGGCGCAGTTGCTGGCCGGGTGTCGGTCCGGTGATCTCGTTCGCCGAGGGCAGGCTCGGTCGGTGCATATTGTCGTCTGTCGCTATCGTCATGGCTCAGCTCACCCGAATGCGCGGGTCGAGCCACGCGTTAAGAAGGTCCGAGAGGAAGGTCAGCACGATGTAGAACAGCGAGAAGACCAGAACGATGGCCTGCACCACGGGCAGGTCCAGCCGTCCGATCGATTCCCAAGCCAGATAGCCGGCGCCGTGCAAGGCGAAAATGCTCTCGATCACGATCGATCCGCCCAGCATGAAGCCGAACTGGACCGCCGCCAGCGAGACCACCGGAATCACCGCATTGCGCAGCGCGTGTTTGAACAGAACCGTATGGGGTCGCAAGCCTTTGGCGCGTGCGGTCCGGATATAATCGGAGCCGAGGACTTCCAGCATGCCGGCCC
>CALAHL010000380.1 GCA_937891725.1 uncultured Rhodospirillaceae bacterium
CCAACTCCTCCTTCAGACTGGCGATCGCGGCATGTAGCCCCGACGTGGTCTGCTCGTTGAAGGTGGTGATGCGGATGTAGCCGATATCCCCGATCGCGCGGAAGCGGACCGATTTGATGGTGATCACCGCCCGCGTCAGTTCGACATCGAACGGTTCCACAACATCCTTGCGGCGGATGGTGAGGGAAATCGAGGTTCCCACCTTGCCGCGCATCTTTTCGACCGCATCGGACAGATTGAGGCCGAGAACCGCCTCGCCATCCAGATGGGTGATGTAATCGCCCGGCTCCAATCCAGCGGCAGCCGCGGGTGTGTCATCGATCGGCGAGACCACCTTAACGAAGCCGTTCTCCATCGTGACCTCGATGCCGAGGCCTCCGAACTCGCCGCGGGTCTGAACGCGCATGTCGTCGAAGCTTTTGGCGGTCAGATAGGAGGAGTGCGGATCAAGCGAGGTCAGCATGCCGTTGACGGCGGCCTCGATCAGCTGCTGATCGGTGACGTCTTCGACATACTGCGCACGGACCTGCTCGAACACCTCACCCAGCAGATTGAGCTGCCTATAGGTGTTGGTGTTCAGCGAACTGCCGGATTGAGCCCAAGACCCGATGGTGGCGGATCCGACCGCGAATCCAAGAAGAATCGCTGCTCCCACGATCAGAGACCCAAGCCCGAAGCGGGATTTCAGGGGCGCCGGTCGGGTGGCTTCCGCCTCCGGGGTGCCGGTCTCGCGCGCTTGCTCGTGGGGTTCGTTCGTCCGGTCCATTGTCATCCTTCCGCCTGTTCGGATAATCCCGAAAACCAGGGATACGGGTCGATTGGGTCGCCATTGTGGCGAAGTTCGAAATAAAGCTCGACTGGGGTGCCACCGCCTGCGCCCATCACGCCGATTGGCTCGCCAGCGAGGAGCCTTTGATCAAGCCCAACGTCAATCCGACCCAACCCTCCCATGAGGGTATGATATCCGTCGCCGTGTTCAATGATCAAAATCGGGCCCAGGCCCGCGAAATGCCCGACATGGATCACACGTCCGTCATACGGGGCAACCACCAGGGCTCCGGGGCGGGTGCGCAGCACAAAGCCGTGATCCCTTAATCCCTCGGCATCCGGCTCGCCATAGCGTTTGATCAATCGACCGGAGCTCGGGGTGATCAGTCGTCCCTTGAACGAGGCGATTGGCGGGGCCTGCGGCAAAAGCGCCAACCGAAGGGGCTCCCCCCGATCGGAGACCGGATCGGCAGTGGTCGTCCCAGTCTTGGCGGCTGATGACGACTGGGCAGTCGGTGCCACGCCCGGCGTCACCATGCCGGACAAGCGGGTCTGCTCCTCCTGCTCCTCGGCCGATCGGGTTTGCAGCTTCTCAAGCAGGTCCGAAAGCGATTTCGCCGATTTCGAGAGCGCCGCCACCTGCTCGGCGGCACCGGCTGTCTTCGCGGTGGTCGCCGCCAGCAAACCGGTCTTCTCATCCGCCAACTCGGCGAGGCGCGCGCGCTCAAGATTCAACTCATCGGTCGCGCCGGCCAATTTGCGTCGTTGAGCGAGGATATCCGCTTCGACCTCGACGAGACCGGCCAGTTCTGCCTTCAGGCGCTCTGCTTCGGCATTGATGCGGGGAATGGCACTTTCCAGCAGAAGCCCCGTCCTGACGGTCTCCATCGGCGGTCGGTCGATTGCCATGAGATCGCCGGCCGGACGACGCGCCAGCCGCTGCAAGGCACCGGTCAGGGCGGCCAGCTCTCCGCCGCGCTCGGACAGCCGGGTCCGTTTTTCCCGTGCCTCCGCCTCAAGCTCGGCCAGGCGCTCTTCGACACGGCTCATGGTCTGTTCGGTCTTCTGCGCGTTCGCAGCCGTCTCCCGCATTTGCGTCCGGATGCGCTCAACCTGCGCCGCCAATTCGCGTGCGATCTTCTGGAGTTGCGCCTGGTCAGCCTTGCCCGATGCGAGATCGCTTTTGATGCGTTTTAGCGCTTCCGCAGCCGCTTCGGGATCGTCGGGCTTCGACGCCGCCGCTGATAACGGCGCGGAAGCTGTACTCGATACCGCGAAGATCAGCACACCCGCGATCAGGAGCGCGAGAGCTCTCACCTATTCCGCCGCCGTGTTTCGGGTTGTGCCGTCGTTGGCATCGATAAACAGCGGAACTCCGGTCATCGCCTTCGGTTGGTCGACCCCCATGAGAGCCAGAAGGGTCGGGGCAACGTCGGCAAGCTTGCCGGTGCGCAGCTCCCGCCGTCCCTGCGTGAGGGAGTCCGGCGCACCGAGCAGCATGGTGGGCACCAGATTGGTGGTGTGCGCGGTGTGAGGACCGTGCGTATCGGGATCGACCATGGTCTCGCAATTGCCGTGATCGGCGGTCAGGAACATGGCGCCACCGGCCCGCGTGATCGCCGCAGCGACGTCGCCGACGCAGCTATCCACGGTCTCAACCGCCTTGATCGCGGCCTCCAGCGACCCGGTATGCCCCACCATGTCCGGGTTGGCAAAATTGGCGACGATCAGGTCGTACTGACCCGAGTCGATCGCCGCGACCAGCTTGTCGCGAAGTTCCGGCGCCGACATCTCGGGCTGAAGATCGTAGGTGCGCACCTTGGGCGACGGCACCATGATCCGGTCCTCACCCTTGAACACAGCCTCCCGCCCGCCATTCAGGAAGAAGGTGACGTGGGGATACTTCTCGGTCTCGGCAATCCGCAGCTGGGTTTTGCCCGCAGCGGCCGTCACCTCGCCCAACGTGTCGATCAGATCACTCGGTGGAAAGATGGTCTCCATCATCGGCGCCAGCGCGCTGGAGTACTCGACCATGCCGGTGACCACCGCGAGCTTGGGACTGCTCGGCCGCACAAACCCGTCAAACTCCGGGTCGATCAGGGCCGTCAGAATTTCTCGTGCCCGGTCAGCGCGAAAATTCGCCATCACGATCCCGTCGCCGTCCTTGATCAGAGCTCCACCGCCGACCAGTGTCGGGGCAATGAACTCGTCGGTCTCGTCGCGGGCATAGGCCGCCTCGATCGCCGCGACCGGATTTTCAAAGGCCTGATCGGCTTCCGCCAGGACGATGGCGCGCCATGCGGCCTCGACCCGTTCCCACCGCTTGTCCCGATCCATGGCATAGAACCGCCCGGTCACGCTGGCGATTCGCGCCGCGCCATCGAGATCCGACACGAAATTCTGCATCTGGCCCGCGGCGCTGCGCGGCGGACAGTCGCGACCATCGGTAAACACGTGAACGACCACGTCGATCCCACCATCGGCCAAAACCTTGGCCAGCGCGGCGACGTGGCGCTGATGGCTGTGCACACCGCCGGTCGACACCAGGCCCATCAGATGGCAGGTGCCGCCGGTTTCCTTGAGCCGCGCGATGGTCAGTCTGACCGCCTCCAGGTCCGGCATCTCGCGATCTTCAATGGCGGCGTCGATCCGAGGCAACTCCTGCATCACCACGCGTCCGGCGCCGAGATTCATATGGCCGACCTCGGAATTGCCCATTTGGCCGTCCGGCAAGCCGACGAACCGCTCCGAGGCGTTCATGTAGCCGTGCGGGCAGTCCCGCCACAGCCGGTCGACATTGGGTGTCCTGCCAAGTGCCACCGCATTGGCGGTGACGTCCTCGCGATGTCCCCAGCCGTCCATGATGCACAGCAGAACGGGGCGCGGTGGTGTCTGGGGGTTCGAGTTCGTCATGCCCCTTTTATACCCAACCCAACCGTCCAAGTCATGGGGTCACAGCAAAGTTGCGGGCAAACGCCGTGCACCCTGCCCGTGCTTTGTTTGTTGAGACTCAGTCCCGAAGTTTGCGCACCAGGGCCCAGGCCGGCGGCAGAACCGCAACGGCCAGTGCGGTCTTGAGAAGGGTGGCCGCCCAGAAGGGAGCGACACCGAACTCGAAGGCTTTCTGCCAGCCGATCAGACTCTGCAACCACAGCACGCCCAGACCGAAAATCACAGCATGGCCGATTGCGGCGGCAATCCCACTCTTCAGCCAGGACCGGTCCCATCCCCGCTCCGCCAGTGCGCCACAGATCCACGCGCCCGCCAGGAAGCCGGCCAGATATCCGCCAGTCGGCCCCATCATATAGGCGAGACCGACGCCTTTCTCAGGCGTACCGGCGAAGACCGGAAACCCTACCGCCCCCTGCGCCAGATAAAGCGCCACAGTCGCGACGCCGAGGCGTGGGCCGAGGGCCATGCCGATGACCATGACGACGAAGGTCTGCATGGTCATCGGCACCGGCCAGAACGGGATCTGGGTCTTGGCTGACAGGGTTAGCAGCAGCGATCCGGCAATCGCGATTCCGACATCCCTGAGGATGCGGCGCGTGCGGTCATCGGTCGGCAAGGCGGTATCGAGGAGGCTTGGAAACAGTGTCATCGGCTCGGTCCGATCCGGTTTTTGAAAGACACAAGATCGGTACGGGGGTTAGCCAAAGGTGTCAATCTGATCGCCGGCCGATCCCCCCCAAGCGATCCAGCGTGATCGCATCACAAGCCGCCTCCAGAACGGCGACCTGTGCCTGCTCCAACAGCCGATATTTCGGCAGATGCACAAGGAGGAACGACGGCGTCAAATCTACCCCAGGCTTGAAACCGCACGTCATGATATGGATGTCCTTTGGCCCGGCGAGACTGCGGATTCGGTCGAGGCCCTCACCTGCCAACCATTGAAAAAAGTCGATCGGATCATCGGCCACATCCGGGGGCACCACCACTTCGAACGGCAGAAGACCCAGCGGCAGGACGGCGGCCGCGACCGCCCCGATCGAGACGGCGCGGAACGTGTCCTCAGGTTTGGCAAGCTCCCCGGCTGCGAACGCTTTCAGGCGCATCTCTCCATAGGTCATCGTGGCCACCCGAGCCTCGAGATCCCAGGCGATTGACCCCGCCCCGTACGCGGACACCGCCTGGACGGTCCAGCGCACACGGTCGGCGTAAGCTGAGCTAGGGGCGACGAACGCCGCCATCATGAACAAGCCTACGAGAAGGGCGGTCTGGTGCAGGGTCCGTTTCACCCAAACTCCGTTCTTTTTTAATTGAGGCGAGACAGTCGCCTGAGCCCATCCCCTTCGCAAGTCCGGGCGGGTCGAATTCGCCATTTTTAGATGGACGATTTTCTGAGGGCCGATCCGTTGACCGCTCAGCCGCAGCGTCGCACTGTTCGACCCGTCAGTAAGGGGAGGTCGAGATGGGTGCCAAGACGGTGATCCGGGGCTGCGATTGGGGAGTGACCTGGAACGCGGGCGGTGGCGCCGACGGCAGCGGCGGTCACGCCTACGCGCGCGGCATCGACGTGGCCTTCGAGGACGGGGGGCTGATCCATGTCGGCCCCAACTATACCGGAGAGGCCGAAACCGTGATCGACGGCTCGGGGCGGATGGTGATGCCCGGTTTCGTCGACATCCACTCCCACCCCAGCTCCGAGCCCGGCAACAAGGGGCTGAACGAGGAGCTAGGGTCGCCGCGCTTGGGACAGTCCGGGCTTTACGAATACATGCCGGTGTTCCGGATGCTGCCGGAGGGCGCGCCGCACGCCACCCGGTTCGCCATCTGGGAGATGCTGAAGAGCGGTGTGACCACGTATTGCGATCTGTCCGGCAACCGGGAGAACTGGGTCGACGAGGTCGCGGACACCGGCATTCGCGGGGTGCTCTGTCCCATGTACCGCTCCGCAGCCTGGTCGACCAAAAACGGCCATTCCGTGGTCTATGATTGGGACGAGGCAATGGGAGAGCGCGGGCTGGAAAGCGCGTGCGCGCTGATCGACGCGGCGGACCGGCACCCGTCAGGGCGGATGTCCGGGATGATGGGGCCGTCGCAGATCGACACCTGCACCCCGGGACTCATCCAAGCCAGCAAGGCAGAGGCCGAGCGGCGTGGGATCACGATGCAGATCCACGCGGCCCAATCAATTGTGGAATTCAACGAGATGACCGGCCGACACGGCATGACGCCGATCGAATGGCTGGACGATATCGGCGTGCTGACTGCGGGCACCATCATCGGCCACGGCATCTTCCTGAACGACCATCCTTGGGTCCACTGGCCGAACGCCAATGATTTCGAGCGTCTGGTCGCCTCCGGAACGGCCGTCGCCCATTGTCCGAACGTATTCTGGCGCCGGGGCATCGCCCTCAACCATGTCGGTCGCTATATGAGTGCGGGCATCCCGCTCGGTGTCGGCACCGACACATTCCCCCACAATTTCCTCCACGAACTGGAGATCGCGATGGTGGCGGGGCGCCTGATGGCCGGCACCTTCGATCAGGCCACCACCGAGCAGTTGTTCTGGGCCGGCACGGTCGGCGGCGCCCGCGCGATCGGTCGCGACGACATCGGCAAGCTGGAGGTCGGTTGCAAGGCCGATCTGGTGCTGGTCGACCTGGAGCACCCTTATATGCAGCCGATGCGAGATCCCATCCGCAGTCTGCTGTATTCAGCGGGTGATAGGGCGATCACTGACGTGTTCGTGGACGGAACCCGTGTGGTCGACGGCGGTGAGGTCCGCACAATCGATATCGAGACAACCGCCGCCAAACTGAATGAATTTCAGAAGGTCACGATCTCCGGCGTCCGCCAACGGGATTGGGCGGGTCGCGGTATTGAGGAATTGGCACCGATGGTCTTGCCCGGGGCGAATTGAGGGATCCTCACAGGAAGGCCGCGTCGTTCTTCGCTGAGATCATCGCCGCCTCGGACCACGCAGCCGCCGGGTCCGATCCAATCCCCAAAAGTGAGAAGTCGGTTGTGGGCGCCGGATCCTGTTGGACCGATACCGAGCTAGTCGTCGAGGTCGACCCCGCTATCCCAGTTGTAGGTGATATAGTTGCCGGAGGCGTCGTAAACATATAGGTCCGGATCAAATAGCGTACCGCCTCCTGACGCCGATCCACGTGCCTCGATCACGACTGTCTGCCCGGCGGTGAGAGTCGTCTCGAAAGCATCCCTATCGTACAGGCTGATTCGACCGGTCACGCTTTGATCCACGCCGACGTAACCGGTCGTGGAGATTGATGCCGGCAGATCGCTAGACCCCTCTGACACGGCTGCGCGCGTGGTGGTCGGTGTGGTTGTGACGACCTCAGTGCTGCCACCAGTCGACCGTCCCTCGGAGTGACCATATTGAATATAATGTCTAGTCGCCGCGTCCGCATCACTGCCGAATGCCGCTTGCAAATCGCCATTGGCAGCAAGGTAGGCGGCACCGTCAAAACTGACCCAGCGCCCTTCTGCTTCGCCGCTGCTCAAATAGTGAATTGCACCTAAAGCCCGGTCCACGCCGAAAGCGGCCATCAGGTCGGCGTGAGAGGCGATGTACTCCAGGCCGTCGAAGGCTACGTCCCGACCTTCCCAAGTCCCGGTATTAATCAGGTGGTCCCGCGCCGCGCCTGCATTGAGACCGAATGCCGCCACAAGATCGTCATAGGAGGCAAGATACTCGAAGCCGCTGAAGTTAGGGTCAATATAGTTTGAGAACAGATACTCCACCGATCCGGAGTGCGTGTGCAGAAAGTAGGTCGCGCTCGCGTCTGCCGGATCGGCAGCGGATCGAGGCCCGGCCCCGCCGAGTTGCAGCACGTCGACCGCCTCGTCATAGGTCAACCGTCGATCCAGCACTGTTTCGGCATAGGCCTGCGCGGTCGCGACCGTGGCGGTGACCTGAGGAGCCGCAAAACTGGTTCCCCTGTCGCCATCGCCCGGAAAACTCTCACCGTCGGCCAAGACCACGATTTCGGTCGGGTTGTTGATGGAAAAGTCGCTCGGATTTCCCGCCCCGTCATGGCTGCCGACCGAGATCACATTCGACAGACGTGCGGGGAAAAGTGCACTCTCGAGACCTGAGTGATCGCCGTAGTTCCCACTGGCGCCACGCCAATAATGCCGCGGGTCTCCAGGAGGTCGATCTGGGCGTCGATCGTCACGTTCGAATTGTACCCGGCCCAACTCATGTTCACGGCCCCGATCTTATAACCGGAATCGTGCAGGTTGATCAGTTGTGTGAGGGACGAATTGACCGCGCTGTACAAAAAATACACACCGCTGTTGCTCGAGACCTGCATATCGATCCGTTCCAACTGGATATTGGTGAACTCGATAGCTGTCGCAACAGTCGTTCCACGGGACGTCGCACGCCCGCCGTCCGTTTCACTGTCGCCGGAGTAATAATCGTACTCAAAGGCGTTTGCGCCATAGACGGCCTCAAATTCATCCGTCACGCCGCTATCTACAATCCCAACCGACCAAACGCCCACACCCACACCCTTGAACTCAACCCACGCAAAGAACACTAGGGCGTTTAATCCGTTTGGGTAACAGGCAGATCTAAAAGTTATTACGTGTAACTGAAAAAAATAGCCTCATTACCCGCCCCAGGTGCGTTCCAGAACGCGCACCCAGTTGCGCCAGCACAGTTTTTCCATCAGCGCATCATCGACACCATGTGCCCGCATCGCGTCACGCAGAGCCGGCAGACCGGCCACGTCTCCGATGCTTTGGGGGACCACCGCACCATCGAAGTCTGAGCCGAACCCGACCCCATCCTCGCCGACATGTTCCAGCAGGTGATCGAGATGCCGCATCATATCGTCCAGCGGGGTGTCCGCCGACATCTGACCGTCCGGACGCAGAAAACAGGTCGCGAAGTTGATCCCGACCATACCGTCGCTCTCGCGGACCGCAGCCAATTGCTTGTCCGTGAGATTGCGCGCGCTCGCACTGACCGCATGGGCATTCGAGTGAGTCGCCACCAGCGGCGCATCGCTCAGCCTCGCGACATCCCAGAACCCGGCCTCGTTGAGGTGCGAGAGGTCCAGCATGATCCGCTTGGCGTTGCAGACTCGCACAAGCTCCAGACCAAGATCGGTCAGCCCCGGTCCGGTATCCGGCGTGCTGGGAAACCTGAACGGCACTCCGTGGCCGAAGATCGTCGGTCGGCTCCAGACCGGCCCGATCGAACGCAATCCGGCCTCGTACAGAACCTCAAGGGACCGAAACTCCGCATCGATCGCCTCCGCGCCTTCGATGTGAAGGATTGTGGCCAAGCGTCCGGCGTCGATACACTCCCGGATATCCGCGGCAGCCCGGCAGATTTTAACGGCCCCATCCGAGGCCGCCTCGATCTGCATCAGAATCCCCGCCATCTCCAGAGCGATCGGCAAGGCATCGCCGATTGGCAGAAGGTCGGGCAGCGGGATTTCATAGCTTTCGCCGGTCATGTCTTTGAAGCTCATCCCGTCCTTCTGCGGCGACGGCACGAAAACCGCGAAGAACCCGCCCCCGAACCCGCCCGCCCGCATTCGCGGCAGATCCAGATGCCCTTTGCCGTCACCGTCCAGAAACTGACGATGGGCGTCCGACGCGCCCTTGCGGTACAGCCTCAGCAGAACGTCATTGTGACCATCGAAAATAGGAGGCGTGGTCTGGCTGGTCATGGGATCTGACTCCGGATGAGGTACGCGAGAGGAGTCAGTTTTCCACGTCACATCGGATGCGGCCAGACCCCGGCAAAGAATGGGTGTGCGCCGTAGAGGGCACCCCAGAGCACCACGCCGCCCAAAAGCCGTTTCCAACCGATCCCGGCCCAATCGATCGTGGTCCGGTTTTCGATCGCGGCCTGAAACGGGATTACCGAGGTTGTGAGAGCCACCGGACCCCAGGCACCTTCGTCCCCAACCTCCTTGAGCTTGCGACGCTGCTTGCCGTCGATCGAAAACATGCCCGCGAACGACAGCACCGCCATCGACCCGAACAGCACGATCGAGGCGAGGTCTCCCTTGGTCGCCAGGTGCGCCAGCGCCCACAACCCGGTCCCCCACAGAAACGGGTGACGGGTGACCGTTACAATTCCACGCACCGGGTTCGGTTCGGCCAGAACCGCCTCGCCGCCAACGGCGGTTGGACTCCTTGTTGTGACCCCTGCGACCAGAAACAGGCAAGCCAGCGGCATCAGCAGGTTCGGCACCCAGCGGGTCCAGGGCATCGGGGCCCACACCTCCAGCGCGGGTGCGTCGCCATAGGCGATCACCGTCCAGACCAAAGCGGCCAACATGACCAGAGAATAGATGCCACGAAACGCCTCTTCGCCGATCCGCCCGACAAGCGGCTGCCGCAGCGCCCAGGAACTCAATAAAAAATGCCCGCCGACAAAGGCAAGCACCCCGCCGATCACTGCGTCGATGGATCCGAACATCTGGTGCTGCCCCGCGCCTCTTCACCCGCTATGCTGGGGATATGGACAAAGACACACACAGCGACAACCCCGAAACCGAATCCGTGGCGTCCGTCCCGGACACGGCACTTCTACAGGGCAAGATCCTGGAGTTGTGTCGGGAGCGGGAAGCCGGAAAATCCATCTGCCCCTCGGAAGTCGCCCGCGCGATGGGCGGGGACCCGAATGACGGCGCCACCTGGCGCCCCTTGATGCGCGCCGTCCGCAAGGCCGCCGCCGATTTGCAGGACCAGGGCCGCATTACCGTTCTGCGCAAGGGCAAGCCGGTCGATATCCGCACGGTCAAGGGCGTCATCCGTCTGGCTTTGCCCAACGCGTGAACCGCAGACAGGGACGCAGCGGCCTTACATCTCCGGAACAGCAACTCCGCGACGGCGGCACGCCGCCTCGACCGTGTTGCGGAGCAGACAGGCGATGGTCATGGGGCCAACGCCACCGGGCACCGGGGTGATCGCGCCGGCCACCGCCAACGCTTCGTCGAATGCCACGTCGCCAACCAGCCGGGTTTTGCCCTCACCCTGCTCCGGTGCCGGGACCCGGTTGATCCCGACATCGATCACAACCGCACCCGGCTTGATCCAGTCACCGCGGACCATTTCCGGGCGGCCGACCGCGGCGATCAGGATATCGGCCTGACGGCACATGGCCGGCAGGTCGGCCGTGCGGGAATGCGCAATGGTCACCGTCGCATTGGCGCCGAGCAGAAGCTGCGCCATCGGCTTTCCGACGATATTTGACCGTCCGACCACAACCGCGTGCTTGCCGGACAAATCCCCCAGCCGATCCTGCAGAAGCAACAGGCAACCGAGCGGCGTGCAGGGCACCAACGCGGCCCCACCGGTAGCCAAGCGTCCCGCATTGATCACGTGAAACCCGTCGACATCCTTCGCCGGGTCGATCGCGTCCAGCACCGACTGGGCGTCGATTTGTTTCGGAAGCGGAAGCTGGACCAGAATTCCGTCGACATCGTCATCGGCATTCAAGTCTGCGATCAGGGTCAACAGCGTGTCCTGATCCGTCCTCGCATCGAGCTTGTGCTCGATCGACCGCATACCCGTCTCCTGGGTCTGCTTTCCTTTGTTGCGCACATAAACCTGACTTGCCGGATCCTCACCGACCAGAACCACGGCAAGGCCCGGCGTGAATCCACCCATGAAACCCTGCGCACCCGACACCGTCGAGACCGCGCGCGCCACCCGCTCCCGCAAGCCTGCGGCAAAGGCTTTGCCATCGATCACCTTCTCGGCGCCGGACTGGCCAGGTTGGGATATGCCACTCATTCTGATCTCCCGCGGGCTCATGAGGATGGGTCTATGTCGGAGAGAATGCGGGCCCGCACGCCCTCCGGATCATCGGTTTGAATTTCCAGAATCTTGCGCCGGTCCGTCGCCCCCCGGATCACTTCAAAGGCCGACTTTGCAAGCTTCCAGCGTTTCGCCAACAGGGCAATCACCGCCGCGTTGGCCTTGCCGTCCTCGGGCACCACGGTCACGGACACCTGCAACACTGCGAGACCGGCCGGATCAATCACAACACCACGAACCCGATCCGCCGACGCATTGGGCGTGACCTTCACGGCGAGCCGCAAACCACCCGGCACGCGGCGTACCGGAGACATCGACGTTGCCTCTTACCGCAGGCCCGACGTCAGCTCGACCAAAAGCCGGAATCCGAATTGCAGTCCCAACATCAGGATGATCGGCGAGATATCGATGCCGCCGAGGTTGGGCATGATATTCCGGATCGGTGTCAGCAACGGCTCAAACAGCCGCGACAGGAACCCCATCACCACTTGAACCACTTTGTTGTACGCGTTGATCACCCCAAACTTCACCAAGAGATCAATGATGATGTAGATGACCAATCCCCAGGTCAGAAGCTGAATAATCTGGGCGATCAGCCAGATAACCGCATCCATCGTTCGTCATCCTCCACTCGCGGGGCGGGTTTGCTGATGAGCAAACTAGCGTTACGACGTGCTCTGAACAAGGTCGCGTTTTGGCGCAGAAGGCGCGCGACCAAGGCCCGACAGACCTGAGTGAGAACACCATTGTTAGGCGGAATTTGCGCCTATACCGCAAACGTGTTGGGAGAGACCTATATGAGCGGTTAAGCTATAATCATCGCGTTCCGGCAAAGACCCTTTCGGACAGAGTTAAGGACTGATCCCGTGTCAAAGACCCCACCGGATACTGTAAATCCGGATGCTGCCAACAGACCAACGCCAGAGACCGCCGCAACCTCTCTGCGGGTTGAGGCTCTGTTCGACGCTCTCGCCGCAATGGACGTCGCAGTGGTGCTCTACGATGCCGAGGACCGGATAGCCCTGGTCAGCCCACTCTATGTCGACATGTTTCCGGAGGAGCGACCTGTCCTCATTCCCGGCACGCCCTATGCCGATACGCTCCGCTATTTCGCAGCCGCCAACGATCGGGTGCAAGCCTTGGGGCATGGGTCGATGGAGGCTTACCTGGCGGCCGAACTCAAACGCCATCACACGCCCTATATCCGTCAGGTCTATCAGCGGATGGACGGACGGTGGGTGGAAGCCCGGAAGATCCCTATGCCCGGAGGTGGCATCGCCGGCCTGTGGCGGGACATCACCGCTCAGAAAACCGTCGAACTTCAATTGTCCGAAGCCAAGGAACTGGCGGAGGCGGCCAATCAGGCAAAGTCCGATTTTCTGGCACTGATGAGCCATGAGCTTAGAACACCGCTGACTGCGATCATTGGATTCGCCGACCTCCTGGGGAAGCCGCACTCGCCACCTGAGGCCGCCCAACGGATCGAATACGCCAATGTCATCGCTCAGAGCGGCCGGGACCTGCTCAGCGCGATCAACGATGTCCTGGATCTGACGCGGATTGGGGCCGGACACGGCACGCTGGAGCGTGTGGCGGTCGATTTAAACGCTGTCTTCCAGCAGGTCGTGCGCGGCCTTGCAGAGACCGACACAACGAGAAACGTGCGGATAGAAGCCGAGATCGACGGCCCCCTCCCCGCCTTCGTCGCCGACATCAAAGTCCTGCGCCGCATGGTCAGCCATCTGCTGACCAATGCGATCACGGCGTCCGGTGCCAGCGGCCTCGTCCGGTTGATCGGCCAGCCTATGCCTCTGGACTATGGTCCCGGAGTGGCGATCACCGTCGAAGACACAGGATCCGGCATAGATCCCAAAGATCTGGCGCGCGCCGGTGAGCCGTTCCTACAGATCGGACCTGAACATCGCGACGTTCGCAAGCGCCACAGCGGCGGATTGGGGCTTGGACTGCCTCTGGTAAAAGCGATGGCCGAGCTTCACGGCGGCCGTTTCACATTGGACTCGGCGCCGGGTCAAAAAACCACCGCCCGGATCATCCTGCCGGCCGGCTGAGTCCCGAGCACCGGCGCGTTTCAAACGATCGGATCGGCTCACGATCCCCCTTGCGCGCCAGAACCGATCTCACTATCTTCCGCGCACTTCGGAGACGTGATCACAGGATCCGCTCCGCCCGGCACGGTGGGGCCGTAGCTCAGCTGGGAGAGCGTCGCGTTCGCAATGCGAAGGTCGGGAGTTCGATCCTCCTCGTCTCCACCAATAAAATCAATGGTTTACGTGTGTTTTAGGGCATTTATTGCCAAAGAAACCTGTTAAGTTTCACTTAACAGGTTTTCGGTTGCCCAGATTTTGTGAATGACACTGACATCTATAGAAATTAGACTCAGGACATGTCGACCCACACCATCAAGGGCTACCCGACAGTCCTTCGCCTATTCAGACCCCCCGACAGCCGAAAAATGAGATACCATTACTAAACTAGTTTAGAAACTGGAGCTTTTA